>DASRXE010000017.1:0-8133 GCA_035654315.1 Brevundimonas sp. | reverse complement strand
GGTCTCGGCGAGGCGATCGGCGCAGGCCTCGGCCCAGGCGCTGGCGTCGGGGAAGGTCTGGATCTCAGCCATGTCCGGAATTCCACTGGCGACCGGTGCGGGAGAGCAGCAGGTCGGCGGCTTCGGGGCCCCAGCTGCCGGCGACATAGTCGTGCGGCTTGAAGGCCGCCCCTTCCCAGGCCTCGGAGACCTCGTCGACCCATTTCCACGCCTGCTCGGCTTCGTCGCGGCGGACGAACAGGGTGGAGTCGCCGGCGAGGGCGTCGAGCAGCAGGCGCTCATAGGCGATGCGACGGCGCGGCGGGGCGGCGGTCTGGTCGTTCTGGCCCCAGGACAGGCTCATACGGATGGGCTGCAGTTGCATGCGCTGGTCGAGACCGGGCCGCTTGTTCATTACCGACAGGGAGATGTCCTCCTCGGGCTGGAGTTCGATCACCAGACGGTTGGCTTCGACCGCGCCCCGGTCGCCATGGTCGAAGATCGAGTGTGGCACCGGCTTGAACTGGATGACGATCTCGGTGCGTTTTTCGGGCAGGCGCTTGCCGGTGCGCATGAAGAAGGGCACGCCGGCCCAGCGCCAGTTGTCGATGTCGGCGCGGATGGCGACGAAGGTCTCGGTGTCGGAGTCGGCGCCGCGTTCGTCGTCATAGCCCTTGACCGCAGAGCCCTCGACGGTTCCGGCGACGTACTGGCCGCGAACGGTGACGCGCTCCGCCTCCTCGGGCGTGATCGGGCGCAGGCTGCGCAGCACCTTGACCTTCTCGTTGCGGACCGAGTCCGGGTCGAGGTCGCTGGGCGGCTCCATGGCCACGAGGCAGAGCAGCTGCAGCATGTGGTTCTGGAGCATGTCGCGCAAGGCTCCGTACTCGTCGTAATACGGCCAGCGGTCGCCGACGCCGACGGTCTCGCCGACGGTGATCTGGACGTGGTCGATGCTGAGGTTGTTCCACAGCGGCTCGAAGATGGTGTTGCCGAAGCGCAGGGCGATCAGGTTCTGGACCGTCTCCTTGCCGAGGTAGTGGTCGATGCGGAAGACCTGCTGTTCGGAGAAGGCGTCGGCGACCGCGTCGTCGATCTGGCGGAAGGTCTCGAGGTCGCGGCCGATCGGCTTTTCCAGCACCACCCGGTCCTCGGGCTCGGCGAGGCCGGCCGCGCGCATGGCGGTGACGATGCGGGCGTAGAGGGAGGGGGAGACCGCCAGGAAGGAGGTGCAGGCGCCGTCGCCGACCTTGTCCTTCAGCGGCTTGAGGCTCTCGGCCGAGGTGGCGTCGACGGCGAGGTAGTCGAGCCGGGCGTCCATGCGGGCCCACGCTTCCGCTGACCACGCGTTGTCGGCCTTCGCCTTGGCCTCAACCGACTGGCGGACCTTGGCGACGTATTCGTCGCGGCTCTCGTCGGAGCGGGCGGCGCCGATGATCTTGAGGCCGTCGGGCAGCAGGCCGTCGTGTTCGAGGAAGTAGAGCGAGGGCAGGAGCATCCGCATGGCCAGATCGCCGCCGCCTCCGAACAGCACCAGGGCCGCCATGCGCTCTCCTCAGGTTCAGGTCCCAGCTTGACCGGGATTGGGTCTGGCCGCTTCCGCCCGCTGAGCCAAGACGTCGAGGACGTCCTGAAACACCATGTTACGGGCGCGCAGCAACACCAGCAGATGATAGACCAAATCCGCGGCCTCGGAGGCGAGTTCCGAATCCGGCCCGGCCGCGCCGGCCAGCGCGGTCTCGACACCCTCCTCCCCGACCTTCTGGGCGACGCGTTTGGGGCCCTCGGCGAGCAGTCGGGCGGTCCAGCTTTCGGCCGGGTCTGCGGCGGCGCGGGCGGCGATGGTCTGTTCGAGGCGGGCGAGACGACCGAGGCCGGGGGCGTCCTCATCGCCGAAGCAGCTGACGCGGTTGAGGTGGCAGGCGTTGCCGACCGGGCGCACCTTGAGCACGAGGGCGTCGGCGTCGCAGTCGGGGGTGATGGAGACGACGTGCAGACGGTCGCCGGAGGTCTCGCCCTTGCGCCAGCGGCCGCCGCGGGAGCGGGAGAAGAAGGTGGCTTCGCCAGATGCCAGCATTTCGTCGAGGGCGGCGCGGTCCATGTAGGCGAGCGTGAGCACCTGCAAGGTGGCGGCGTCCTGGACGACGGCGGGGATCAGGCCGTCGCCCTTGGCGAAGTCGAGGGTGGCGGGGTCGATCATGGTCTTACCTCGATGTCGGCTTCGGCGAGGGCGGTCTTGAGGTCGGGGATGGTCAGCGCGCCGGTATGGAAGACGCTGGCGGCGAGGGCGCCGGACACGCCGGCCTGCTGGAAGACGTCGACGAAGTGCGCGGCCGCGCCGGCGCCGCCCGAGGCGACCAGCGGAATGGTCAGGCGCTCGCGGGCGGCGGACAGTTGGGCGATGTCGTAGCCGCGGCGGACGCCATCCTCGTCCATGCAGTTGAGTACGATCTCGCCGGCGCCGAGGCTCTGGGCCTCGACGATCCAGTCGAGGGTGCGGCGGCCGGCGCCGCGGCTGGCGGTGGGGTCGCCGGTGTACTGGTGGACGAACCAGTCGTCGCCGCTGCGTTTCGAGTCTACGCCGACGACGACGCACTGGGCCCCGAAGCGGGCAGCGAGGTCGGCGATCAGATCGGATCTTTCAAGGGCGGGTGAGTTGATCGAGACCTTGTCGGCGCCGTGGTCAAGGCAGCGTCCGGCCTCTTCGACGGAACGGATGCCGCCGGCGACGCTGAACGGGATGTCCAGCAGGCGGGCGATGTCGCGCACCCAGCCGTAGTCGAGGGTGCGGCCCTCGGGGCTGGCGGCGATGTCGTAGAAGACCAGCTCGTCCGCGCCCTGGTCGCGGTAGCGGGCAGCGAGATCGGCGGCGTCGCCCATGTCGACGTGGCCTTGGAAGCGGACGCCCTTCACGACGCGGCCGTCCTTGACGTCGAGGCAGGGGATGATGCGGCGGGCGGTCATGCGCGGGCTGTCTCCAGCGCCTGTTCAAGCGTGAAGAGACCCTCATAGAGGGCCCGGCCGACGATGGCGCCGGAAGCGCCGACGGAGCGGGCCCCGGTCAGGTCGGACAGGTCTGCGACACCGCCGGAGGCCTGCATCCACAGGTCGGGGCGGCGCTGGTGGATCTCGGCCAGCAGGTCGAGGTTAGGGCCGGTCAGGGCGCCGTCGCGGCCGACGTCGGTGACCAGCAGGTGTTTCGCCGACCCGGGCGGATAGCGGTCGAGGGCGGCCCAGAGGTCGATGCTCGCGGCCTCGGTCCAGCCCCTGAGGGCGGGGATGTAGCGGTCGCCGTCGGCCTTCACATCGACGGCCAGCGTGACGCAGTCGGGCGTGAAGCGATCGAGCCAGCCGGACACCGTTTCGGGATCGGAGACGGCGAGGGAGCCGACGACGACGCGGCTGACTCCTGCGTCGAGCAGGCGCTGGACGTCGTCGGCCGAGCGGACGCCGCCGCCCGACTGGATGCGGATGTTGGGGGCGGCGGCGAGTTTGCCGATCAAGGCGTGCTGGACGGCGCGGCCGGCCTCGGCGCCGTCCAGATCGACGATGTGGGCCCAGTCGGCGCCGGCGGCTCGGAAGGCGGCGAGGCGGGCGGCGGGGTCGTCGTCATAGCGGGTGACGGCGTCGAACCGGCCGTGCATCAGCCTCACGCAGACGCCTCCGCGCAGATCGATGGCGGGATAGACGATCATGCCGGCCGCTCCAGGAAGTTGCGCAGGATGCGGGCGCCGGCGGCGGCGGAACGCTCGGGGTGGAACTGACAGCCCCAGCGGTTGGCGCTGCGGACCACGGCGGGGACCGGGCCGCCGTAGTCGGCGCGGGCGAGGGTGGCGTCGCCGTCGGGGCAGACATAGCTGTGCACGAACCAGGCCCAGACGCCGTCCTCGAGGCCTTCGAGCAGCGGGTCTGGACCAGCGAGCGAAAGCTGTGACCAGCCCATATGCGGGACCGGGCGGTCAGGGGCCGGTTCCATGCGGCCCACGGCGCCCGGGATGAGACCGAGCATGTCGACGCCGGCCCCCTCCTCGCTGGTCTCGAACAACAGTTGCTGGCCGAGGCAGACGCCGAGCAGGGGACGCCGGAAGGCGCGGATGGGCGCAATGAGGCCCAGCTCGGACAGGCGGGCCATGGCGTAGCCCGCCGCGCCGACACCCGGGAGGATCAGGCGGTCGGCGCCGGCGACCTCAGCGGGATCGGCGGTCAGGCGGACGGTGGCGCCCAGTCGCTCCAGCGCGAACTGCACCGAGGCGATGTTGCCGGCGCCGTAGGAGACGACAGTGACGGTGCTCACAGCACCCCCTTCGTCGAGGGCACGGCCTCGCCCTCGACGCGGATGGCCTGACGGAGGGCGCGGCCGAAGGCCTTGTAGACGGCCTCGGTCTTGTGGTGGTCGTCGTCGCCGGTGACCGAGACGTGGATAGCCGCGCCGAGGTGTTCGGCCAGCGAGCGGAACACGTGGGCGGTCAGGTCGGTGCGGTAGTCGCCGATGAAAGGCGTCGCGAAGGCGCCTTCGAAGACTGGATAGGGGCGGCCGGAGAGGTCGATGGAGACGCTCGCGTTGGCCTCGTCCATCGGCAGGACGAAGCCGTAGCGGGCAATTCCGCGCCGTTCGCCAAGGGCCTGTTTCAGGGCCTGACCGAGGGCGATGGCCGAGTCCTCGATGGTGTGGTGGGGGTCGGTGTGCAGGTCGCCTTCGCAGGACAGGCGCAGGGAAAAGCCGCCGTGGGCCGCGACCTGCTCCAGCATGTGATCGAAGAAGCCGACGCCGGTGGCGATGGCGACCGGGCCCGGCGCGTCGAGGTCGACGACGCAGACGATGCGGGTCTCCTTCGTGTCGCGGACGGACCGGCCGGTGCGGGAAGGGGGCGTCGGGGCCCTGTGAACGCCGAGCGCATCCAGAGTCCGGTCGTTGAGGTCCCGCCGCTCGAAGACCGGAACAGCCAGGGCGTCGCTGATCGCGTAGGGGATTCCGAGCGTCCTGAACCGCGCGGTGACGGCCTCGACATCGCACGGCTGCACCCGGATCAAGGGCTCCGTGAGACCGCCGATCCGCATCAACCCGTCCAGTTCGGCGGCCATGCGCGCGCGCTCCTCGCGAACCCGGCTGATACGGGCCTCGGTTTCGCGCAGGCGTGAGGGGTCCAGCGCCTGCAAGGCGAGACGCACCGACGGTTCCGGCAGGGCGTAAGGCTCGAGCACGCTTCTGAGGCGGGCGATGAGCCGGGGCGCCGCGATCAGAGCGCCGATACGCGCGCCGGCCAGTCCGTAGGCCATGGAAAGGCTGCGCACGACCACAAGGTTCGGGGAGTCGGCGACGAGGCTGGCGGCTGAAGGATTGTCGGCGAATTCGACGCTGCCTTCATCAACGACCCAGAGGGCCGGGGCGGTGTCGCGGGCGCCGCGCCGGATAAGGTCGAGCGGGGCGCCGCCGCTCGTGACCACCGCGAATGGCGGGCGGCGTTTGCCGGTCGGGGGAAGCAGGTTCCGCAGGGTGGTGAACGGCTCGATCTCCGCCGTCGTCACGGGGGCGCCGCTCAGGGCGGCGAGGCGGAACACGAGTTCGAAGCCGTGCGTCGCGCCACGCACCGGCAGGACGCAGTCGGCCGGAACGGCGTAGACCTCGGCCATGCGGGCGGCGAGGGCACGGGGCTCGGCCGGATAGCCGTCGAGGCCGTCGCCGCCCGCGACCAGCGGCGCGAAGGGGGCGGGGAGGTTGGTCAGCATGGGAAGCGCCGCTTTGAGCCCTTCCCCCTTGATGGGGGAAGGGTTGGGATGGGGGTGAAGGCGGCTGGAGCAGAGGGTTCGGTCGGGACCATATCCGCCGACACTGTCACCCCCATCCCCGGGCCTTCCCCCATCAAGGGGGAAGGGAGAAGAACGGCCACTCTCATTTCCCGCTCCTCAGGTCGGCGGCGCGGGCGTGGGCCTCGAGACCTTCGAGACGGGCGAGACTGGCGGCGATCGGCGCGAGTTCGCGGGCCCCCGCCTGGCTCACCGACTGGACCGACATCGAGGTCATGAAGCTGGCGGTGGTGAGGCCGCCGAGGGTGCGGGCGGCGCCGTCGGTGGGCAGGACGTGGCTGGGGCCGGCCGCGTAGTCGCCCAGGGTCTCGGCCGCGAAGGGGCCGACGAAGACCGCGCCGGCGGCGGTGATGCGGTCGACGAGGGCCTCGGCGTCGACGGTTTGCAGGGCGAGGTGTTCGGGGGCGTAGAGATTGGCGACCTCGACGGCCTCGGCGATGTCGCGGACGCGGATGGCGCGGCCTTCGGCGAGGGAGGCGCGGGCGACAGCGGCGCGGGGCAGGGTTTCGAGCTGACTTTCCACCTCGGCGAGGATGGCGTCGATGTTGGCGCGGCTCTCGGAGACGAGGATGACCTGGGCGTCGGCGTCGTGTTCGGCCTGGCTGAGCAGGTCGGCGGCGGCGATCTCGGGGTCGGCGTCGCGGTCGGCGATGACCAGCAGTTCAGACGGGCCGGCCGGCATGTCGACGGCGGGGCCGCCGGGCCGGGCGGCGGCCCGTTTCTTGGCCTCGGCGACCCAGGCGTTGCCGGGCCCGAACAGCTTGTCCACGGGCGCGATCGCGCCCTCGTCGAAGGCCGCGCCGAAGGTCAGGGCGGCGATCGCCTGGGCCCCACCGATCAGCCAGAGCGCGTCGAGCCCGGCCTCGGCGGCGGCGTAGATCATGGCCGGGTGGACGCCGCCGTCCTCGCCAGGCGGGGTGACCACGATGCGCTCGCGCACGCCGGCGACCTGGGCCGGGATCGCCTGCATCAACAGCGAGGAGAACAAGGGAGCCGTGCCGCCGGGGACGTAGAGGCCCGCCGCGCCGATCGGCCGCCAGACGAGGCGGGAGCGGACGCCGGGCGTGGTCTCGACCCACGGCGAGTCCTCAGGCCGGGTCGCCTGGTGAAAGACGCGGACGTTGTCTGCGGCGATGCGCAGGGCGCGGGTGGCGGTCGGCGGCAGGGCGTCGCGGGCGGCGGCGACGGCTTCCGGGGTGATGGCGACGCGGCGGGGCGCGAAGCCGTCGAGTTTCAGGCTCCAGTCGGCGACCGCCGGGCCGCCCCGGGCGCGCACGTCGTCAAAGATATCGCGCACAACGTCGGTCACCTGTCCCTCGGTGCGGCGGGCCGGACGGGCCAGCGCCTCGCGGCGACCTGCGGCGTCGAGGGTGCTCCAGTCGATCAGGCGCATCACATCATCTTCTCGATGGGGAGGACGAGGATGGCCGAGGCCCCCGCGGCCTTGAGTTTCTCCAGCGTCTCCCAGAACACCGCTTCCTGACATACGGCGTGGACGGCGACGGCGTCGTCGCGGCCGGACAAGGGCATGACGGTGGGCGAGCCGGCGCCGGGGAGGATGGCGGTGATCTGGTCGAGGGCGGAACGGGGGGCGTTGAGCATGACGTATTTGGCCCCCTGCGATGAGACCACGCCGGCCATGCGCTCGATGATGCTGTCCAGCAGGGGCTGCAGGGCGGGCTCGGGCGCGAGGGGCGAGCGGATCAGCACGGCCTGGCTTTCCAGCACCGTCTCGCGGGCGCCGAGGCCGTTGGCTTCGAGGGTCGCGCCGGTGGAGACGAGGTCGCAGATGGCCGAGGCCAGCTTCAGCCGGGGAGCCACCTCGACCGCGCCCCGCATGGTCACGATGTCGGCCGTGACGCCGCGCTCGTCGAGGAAGCGGCGCAGGATCTTCGGATAGGAGGTGGCGACGCGCAGGCCCTCAAGCGAGGCCGGGCCATCGTAGGGCAGGGTCGGCGGCACAGCGATCTTGAGGGTGCAGCGGCCGAAGCCGAGCGGCATGATCACCTCGGCGACGGGCCCGCCGTTGCGGGCCTCCTCCAGCACGTTCTCGCCGACGATGCCGAGGTCGCAGACGCCGTCGGCGACGAAGGTGGGTATGTCGTCGTCACGCACCCGCAGGAGGTCGATCGGGTAATTCTCGACCCGGTACAGCAGGTCGTTGTTCCCCTTGACGACGCGCAGGCCGGCGTCGCGGACGAGGTCGAGGCTGCGGTCGGCCAGACGGCCGGATTTCTGGACGGCGATGCGGAGCCGCCCCTGAACGGTGCTCATGATGCTGTCCTCAGGCTTTCAGGCGGTCCAGCACCAGGCGGTAGCCCTGGTGCGGCATTTCCTTGAGGAAGCGGG
>DASRXE010000016.1:0-6115 GCA_035654315.1 Brevundimonas sp. | reverse complement strand
AGCGGCGGCTTCTCGTTCGAGGGCCCGTTCGGGACCTTCGACCAGGGCCAGCTGCAGCGCGGCTACAAGGTCTATCGCGAGGTCTGCGCCTCCTGCCACGGCATGGACCTGATGTATTTCCGCACCCTGGCCGAGCCGGGCGGACCCTTCTACGACGCGCATCAGGTCAATCCGGCCGAAAACCGCTTCGTCAAGGTGCTGGCCGCCGAGGTCCAGGTGCCGGACATCGACAGCGAGACCGGCGAGGCGATCATGCGTGACGCCGTGCCAGCCGACCGCTTCCCCAACCCCTATCCGAACGCCACGGCCGCCGCCGCGGGCAACGGCGGAGCCGCGCCGCCCGACCTGTCGGTCATGGCCAAGGCGCGCCACGACGGTGCCAACTACATCTATTCGCTGCTGTCGGGCTACCGCGCCGCGCCGGCGGGCCTCGAGATCCGTCCGGGCCAGTACTACAACCCGTACATGGCCGGCGATCTGACGCCGTTCGTGGCCGAGGGCGCCCACGTGCCGCCGGGCGGCTTCATCGCCATGCCGCCGCCGCTGGCTGACGGCCAGGTGACCTATGACGACGGTTCGGCCGAGACGGTCGACCAGTACTCCAGGGACGTCGCCGCCTTCATCGCCTGGGCCTCGGATCCCAAACAGGTCCAGCGCAAGCAGACCGGCATGGGCGTGCTGATTTTCCTGATCCTGTTCGCCGGCGTGACCTACGTCAGCTATCGCCGCATCTGGAAGGGCGTGGCCCACTAGGGTTCTCTTCTCAGGCAGATCGATCGACCCGCCGGGGCCTCAGCGCCGGCGGGTTTTCCGTGCCTGCTTGCACACCGACCGAAAGCGCTTTATGATGCAAAGCACTTAGGGAGGATGGTCATGTCCAGGGCTTCACGCATTTCGATGGTCGCGCTCGCGGCCTGCCTGCTCACGGCGCCCGTCGCAGCCTCGGCCCAGGACATGCTGCCGGCAGGGACGGCCGAACAGCGGCAGGCCATGCAGACCCTGTCGTGGATGGACGGCGAATGGGTCGGAGAGGCGACCGTGTCCATGGGACCGGGCGCCGGCGCCAGCCATCCCCACACAGAGCGCATCGGGCCCATGCTCGGCGGGTCCATCAAGGTCATAGAGGGGCGCAGCGTCGGCGGTCCCGATGGCGCGCCGGCGTTCAACGCCTTCGCCGTCGTCTCGTGGGACGACGCCACTGACCGCTATGTGATGCGGTCCTACGCTAACGGGCAGGTCGGCGACTTTCCCCTGGAGGCCGCGGCGGACGGCTTCAGCTGGACAGCGCCCGCCCGGGGCGGCGAGATGCGCTACGTCACGACCTTCAGGGACGGCGAGTGGGTCGAGGTCGGGCATTTCGTGATGCCGGGACGCGACCCGATGAAGGTCATCGAACTGCGCCTGCGCCGCCGCAGCGACACCACCTGGCCGGCCGGCAATCCGGTCATCCCCTGATCGACAGGCGGGGACCGACGCCCTAACGTCCCGCCGGATTGTTTCCGGCTGAGGGTGTTTCCGTCCATGCGTCTCCTGTCGACCGTCGCCGTGCTCGCCGCCGGCGCCCTGATCTCCGCCTGCGCCACCGCGGCCGGCGAACCGTCCGCGCCGACCACCGCGCTGGACGCCGCGCGCCTGTCCGAGCATGCCCGGGTGTTGTCCGACGACAGCTTCCAGGGACGGGGCATCGGTACGCCGGCCGAGGAGATGACGGTTCGCTATCTCAGCGAGCAATATGCCGCGGCGGGCTTCCAGCCGGGCGGCGTGAACGGCGGCTGGACCCAGGATGTGACGCTGAACCGCTTCACCGCTTCCAACGTCCAGGCCGCCTTCAAGGTCGGCGGCGAGACCCTGCCCCTGACCCAGGGACAGCAGATCGTCGTCTCGACCCGGCTGCCGGGTGATCATGTGACGCTGAACGATGCGCCGCTGGTCTTCGCCGGCTACGGCATCAAGGCGCCGGAGCGGAACTGGGACGACTTCAAGGACGTCGACGTGCGCGGCAAGATTCTGGTCGTGCTGGTCAACGACGCCGATTTCGAACAGCCGGAGCTGGACACCTTCAACGGCCGGGCCATGACCTACTACGGCCGCTGGACCTACAAGTACGAGGAGGCGGCGCGGCAGGGCGCTGCGGGGATCATCATCGTGCACGAGACGGCGCCGGCCTCGTATGGCTGGGCGACCGTCAACAACAGCTGGGCCGGACCGCAGTTCGACATCGTGCGCGAGAACGCCGCCGCCGAGCGCGTGCCGCTGGAAAGCTGGATCCAGCGCGACGTGGCGGTCGACCTGTTCCGTCGGGCCGGGCTCGATTTCGAGGCCCTGAAGACGCAGGCGCGCAGCCGCGACTTCCGTCCGGTCGAACTGCCGGGCGCGACCCTGACCACCAGCTTCGACGTCGCCACCAGCCAGATTACGACACAGAACGTCATCGCCCGCCTGCCGGGCACGACCCATCCGGACGAGAGCATTCTCTACACCGCCCACTGGGATCACATCGGTGTGGGCGAGCCGGACGCCAACGGCGACGCCGTCTTCAACGGCGCGGTCGACAATGCGACCGGCACCGCCGGCCTGCTGGAGCTGTCCCGCGTCTGGGGCGCGGGGCCTCGGCCGGAGCGCTCGATCGTGATGATCAGCTTCACCGCCGAAGAGAGCGGACTGCTGGGCTCGGAATATTACGCCGCCAATCCGATCTATCCGCTGGAGAAGACGGTCGCCGGTTTCAACATGGACGCCATGAACGTCTATGGCCGGGTCGAGGATCTGGGCGTGATCGGCTATGGCCAGTCCGAACTGGACGAACTTCTGGCCGCCGCCGCCGCGCGGCAGGGCCGCGACATCGCGCCGGACGCCAATCCCGCCGCCGGCAGCTATTTCCGCAGCGACCACTTCCCGCTGGCGAAGCGCGGCGTGCCGATGGCTTACGCCGAGGGCGGCGGCGACTTCCGCGATCCGCCGGTGGTGCCGCGCGAGGCGGCCCGCGACGAATACGGGGCCAAACGCTACCATCAGGCCGACGACGAATGGTCGGCCGACTGGGACCTGCGCGGTCAGATCGAGGACCTGGAAGTGGCGCTCTGGATCGGCCGCGACCTGGCCAACAGCCGCGACTGGCCAGGCTGGAAGCCGGGGTCGGAATTCGGTCCGGCGCGAGCGGCCAGCGAGAGCGCGCGGAGGTCGGAATGAAAGCGATCTGCGGGCTGGTCCTGGCTACCTGCCTCGCCGTATTCGCGCTGACCCTGATTGGCGCCGTATCGAGTTTCATGGACGGCGACTCGCTGCGACAATTGCTTCCGGCGGCGTTGATCCTGATTGTCTTCGGAAGCGTTGGCGCGGTGAGCTTTCCGTATCTGCGCCGGAGTTCCTGACGCGCTCGACATGACGAAAACTTAACGGGCGGTCCGTCGGGGCCGCCCTAGAGTGCGCCCGTCAATCGGGGATGGAGTTTCCCATATGTTTCGCAAGATGATGGGCGGCGTCGTCGTCGCCGCCGTGCTGCTGGCCGCCGGTATGGCGTCCGCTCAGAACATTTCCGCTGAGCGGATCAGCAACGACATCCGCACCATCAGCGCCGACGAGTATCAGGGCCGCTATCCCGGCACGGAAGGCGAGAGGATGACTCTGTCCTGGTTGCAGGCGCAGTACGAGGCCATGGGGCTGGAACCGGGCGGACCGGACGGACAGTGGCTGCAGCCGGTGACGCTGAAGCGCTTCACCCCGGTCGAGGGCGCCCCCAGCGCCAGCTGGACCGGACCGGACGGCGTCAGCCATCCGCTGACGGTGGGGACCGACGTCACCCTTCGCGCCGTCAGCAATGACGGCAAGGCCTCGATCACCAATGCGCCGCTGGTCTTCGCCGGCTACGGCATCACCGCGCCCGAGCGGAATTGGGACGACTATGGCGACGTGGACGTGCGCGGCAAGGTCGTGATTGTAATCTCGGGCGAACCCGACGGCGAAGTGTTCAACGGCGCGTACGACACCAACTACGAGTCAGGCGCCTACAAGGCCGACGAGGCCTTCCGCCGCGGCGCCGTGGGCATCGTCACCCTGGTGGCCGAGCCGGCGTCGTCGCACGTTTGGCAGCGAGCCGTCCGTTCCGCCGGTCGCACCCGGACGCTGACGCCGGGCGCTGCCGACCTCGAGTTCTCGATGGGCGTCAATCATGACGTGGCGATGCAGTGGGCGACCGCCGCGGGCCTCGACATGGCTCTTCTGGGCAGCATCGGCTCAGGCGCCTTCAAGGCCGTGCCGCTGAACGGCGTGACCCTGTCGGCGGCGACCGAGGAGACCAGCGAGACGCTGGTCACCCACAACCTGCTGGCCCGCATTCCGGGAACGGAGCGACCGAACGAGACGATCATCTATTCGGCCCACTGGGACCATGTCGGCGGCGAGGCCCAGCACCCCGAAACGCCGGGCGACGACAAGATCTTCAACGGGGCTTGGGACAACGCCTCGGGCACCGCCGGCGTGGTTGAAATGGCTCGCCAGATCAGCCAGGCCCCGCGCCCCGAGCGCTCGATCGTCTTCGCCCACATGGCGGCCGAGGAGATGGGGCTGATGGGCGCCTATGGCTACGCCGCCGACCCGGTGTGGCCGCTGGAGACGACGGTGGCCGATATCAACATCGACATGTTGCCGCTATCGGGCCCGACCAGGGACATCCCGATCTTCGGCAAGGGCCAGAACGATCTCGAGGACCGGCTGCAGGCGCTGGCCGAGCCGCTGGGCCGCTACGTCACCGACGACAGCATGCCGGAGCAGGGCTTCTACTACCGCTCCGACCACTTTCCGTTCGCCCGCATGGGCGTGCCCGCGCTCATGCCGTGGCACGGCTGGGACTGGGTCGAGGGCGGCAAGGAAGCGGGCGAGGCCGCCTGGCGCGCCAAGTTCGGCGCCGACTATCATAAGCCGTCGGACGAGTGGTCGGAGGACCTGAATTTCACCTCGGCGGTCGAGAACCTGACCCTGCTCTACCACCTGGGTCTGGACCTCGCGAACAGCGAGGACTGGCCAAGCTGGAAGCCGACCTCGGAATTCGCCCAAGTGCGCGCCCGCTCGGACGCCGCGCGCCAGTGACGGCGACAATACGACCCCTGACCGGCGACGGCTCTCCGCCGGTCGAGGGGTCGTATCCTCAGGCGGTCGAGGTCACCGGTCCGAGCCGCTGGCTGTATCTGTCCGGCCAGATTCCGGTGGCGCCGGACGGTTCGCTGGCCGCCGACTTCACCGCCCAGTGCGATCAGGTCTGGGACAATATCGAGACCCAGCTGGTCGCCGCCGGCATGACGCTGGACAATTTGGTCAAGGTGACGACCTTCCTGTCGGACCGGCGCTACGCCTTGGAGAACCGCGAGGTGCGGGTGCGCCGGCTGGCCGGCCGGCAGCCGGCCCTGACGGTGATCGTCACCGGCATCTTTGACGAAAGCTGGCTGGTCGAGATCGAGGCTGTGGCGGCGGCGTAACGCCGCCTTGCGCGACCCGCCCGGGCGCTGCACGGTCGGGCCATGAGCCGCTGGTCGCCGCGCCCCTGTCCCGACGAGCCCGATGGCCTGATCCTGTTCGACGGCGTTTGCGTGTTCTGCTCGCGCTGGGTGCGGCTGGTGATGCGGCTGGACAGCGAGCGGCGCTTCCGCTTCCTGCCGATCCAGTCCGGGCGCGGCCGGGCGCTGGCCGTGCGGCACGGCATCGACCCGGACACGCCCGAGACCAACGCCGTGGTCTGGGACGGCCGCCTCTGGTTCAAGTCGGATGCCGCCCTGACGGTGCTGGGGACGTTCCCCGAGACCGCTCCGCTGGCGGGGCTGAAGCGTCTGCCGCGAGCGCTGCGCGACCCGATCTATGATCTGATCGCCCGCAATCGCTACCGCATCTTCGGACGCACGGATCAGTGCATGGTCCCGTCGGCGGAGGAGCGCGAGCGCTTCCTGACATGACGCGGGTGCTGGTGATGGGGGCGGGCGGGGTGTTCGGCTCGCGGTTGGCCGAGGGCCTGCTGCGTCACGGCTTCGAGGTGGTGGCGGCGGGGCGGGACGCCGGGCGGGCGGAAGCCGTGGCCGCGCGGCTGAGGGCGGCGTTTCCGGGCGGCGCAGTCGATGCGGCGGTCCTC
>DASRXE010000015.1:0-3391 GCA_035654315.1 Brevundimonas sp. | reverse complement strand
CACACTACAAGGTCGGCTATCTGGTCGGCAGCCTTGCCCGTGAGTCGATCAACCGCAAGCTCGCCCTGGCGCTCAGCCGCCTGGCCCCGCCCGAGCTCGAGCTGACCGAAATCCCGTTCGGCGACCTGCCGCTCTACAGCTACGACTTTGACGCCGACTACCCGCGCGTCGCCCGCGAATTCAAGGGCGCGATCAGCGACTCCGACGCCATTCTGTTCGTCTCGCCCGAGTACAACCGTTCCATCCCCGGCGCCCTCAAGAACGCCATCGACTGGGCCAGCCGCCCCTACGGCTCCAACGCCTTCACCCGCAAGCCGACCGCGGTCATCGGCGCCTCGACCGGTTCGATCGGCACCGCCATCGCCCAGCAACACCTCAAGGGCGTCCTCGGCTTCTGCAACGCGCCGCTGATGAACTCGCCCGAGGCCTATATCCAGTTCACGCCCGGCCTGATCACCGACGACGGCGAGGTCACGGTCCAGTCGACCGAGGAGTTCCTCGCCAACTTCATGGCCGAGTTCTGCGGCTTCATCGGCCGCGTCTACACGGTGCTCCCGCGGGGTCAGTGAAACGACCGCCCCGCCCCGCCTATGATGCGCGCGGCCCCGCCAGTCGTCGGCCGACCTCCGCCCGGTCCGCCGCCGACAGGTCCATCCCCGCCGCCGCCCGATACTTCGCCCGCGCCTCGCCCCGCCGTCCCGCCGCCTCCAGCGCCCGGCCCCAGGCCAGATGCAGCTCGCCCCAGTGCGGCGTCCGTTCAGCAGCCTCGCGATATTTGCGAATCGCGCCCCGGTGGTCGCCTCGCGCCGCCATCGCGTCGCCCCACACCTTGAGAGGCTCGGCCCAGCGCGGCGCCCGGCGGTGCGCTTCGGCCAGCTTCAGGATCGCCCCCGCCGTATCGCCGCGCCGCAGCAAGGCCTCGCCCCAGAACTGCGGCGCTTCGGACAGGGACGGCGCCTGCCGGTCCGCCTCGGCGTACCACAGATCGACCTCGGCCCGGCGGCCCGCGGCCTCGGCCGCTTCGGCCCGGGCCAGCACGCAGTAGAAACAGTCTCGCGGCAGCGACGCGGCCAGCGATCGCGCCTCGGCTGTCCGCCCCAGGCCGATCAGGGCGGACACCCGCTTCGGGTCCAGCCAGACCCTTTCCGCATCGGCCCCGAGCGCCTCCAACGCCATGGGTCGCGACAACTCGAGCCGGCGCAGGGCCTCGCCCGGATCGCCCAGCTTCAGCGCCAGTTTCGCACGATTGTAATGAATGGAGATCGGGTCACCGCCGTCGGCCTCCGCCTTGTCGAGCAGGGCGCCGGCCGCGCCGGGGCGGTGGGCTGCGACATACAGAGCGATGCGGTCGCCGTCATAGGTGTTCAGTTGCGACGGATCGGCATCGGCGCTGTCGATCAGCGCCTGGACGCCGTCGAGGTCGTTACGGTTCCAGGCCACCAGGATTTGCTGCCGACGTGCATAGTCGGCGCGCCGAAGCGGATCGACGTCGCGCGAGCGCTCGATCAGCCGGGCGGCGTTGACCCGTGCGTGATAGGCCGCTTCGTCATGGCCAAGAGCGCCTTCAGCATCGGCGATGGCCTGGAACAGGGGCCCCATGTCAGGCGCCCGGGCCTCGACCTGCCGGTACAGGACGAGCGCGCCGCTATCATCGCCGCTGCGGCTCTTCAGCAAACCCCAGCCGCGGGTCAGCCAAAGCGACTCCGGCTCGCCGTAGCTCGCGGCCGCCTGATAGATCGGCAGGGCCTCCGCCTCGCGGCCGGCGCCCAGCAGATAGACGGTGTATCGATACGGCTGGGTCCGCGCATAGACGCTCTCGGCCGCCTTCTGCATCAGGTCTTCAAGCTCGTCCTCCGGTCCGGTGAAAGTCACCCCCGCCGTCCCCGCCGTCCGCGCCGTCACGGCCAGTCGGCCGTCCCGCATCCGGTAGACCACGCCCGAGATGCGGGTTTCCTTGCCCAGCCAGCCGCGCAGCGATCGCTGCAACTCGCCGATCGACACGCCGGTCTGGGGAATCTCCACCTCGGTGCTGTCACCCCAGTCGATGGCGTAGCTGCCCGGCGCGCGGACCGAGTCCGTCTGCTCCTGCATCGCCACGAGCCGGTCCAGCAGGTCGCCGGCCATGACGTCTCCGGTCAGGCCGCGCGCCGCCAGATCCGGCGGCACCGCCAGCGCCTGCACCACCAGCCCCTGATAGCGGGTCGCGTCCCAGACCAGGCCGATCAGCGCGCCTGCGACCAAGACCCCCGCCAGGCCGGTCAGCGCCTTCAGCGCCACGCTCATCCGCTCGCTGACCGTCTGCCAGCGCAGAAGGTCGCGATGGCCGCGCAGCACCGCGTGGGCGGGGCCGTCCGCCGGCTCCCCCTTGGCCAGCCGCGCCATGGCGATCTCGACGGCGTCCGGCGTCGTCGGCGCGCCCGGCGTCTTGCGCCGCGTCCGGGGGCGCTTGGCGCCGCCCTTGACCATGGTGTCCGTCATCGCCCGCCCCACAACTTCCCGTCGCAGACTGGCACGCCCGGCGCACGAATAACACCGTGATCACAGAGCGCCGTCTCGGTGTGGTCAGTCGCCGAGCGTGGCGAGCCGCTTCTGACTCAGGATGCGCTGAGGGGCGACGCTGACGCTACAGCCCCGCCCCCACCACGCTCTCGTAGCCGAACAGCCCCTGCGCCCCGCCGGTGTGCAGGAACACCACCGTCTCGCCCTTGAACGCGCCCTTCCGCGCCAGCGCGATCAGCCCCTTCATCGCCTTGCCGCTGTACACCGGATCCAGCACGATCCCGTCGGTCCGCGCCGCCAGCTTCAGCGCCTCCACCACCCCGTCGTCGACCAGCCCATACCCCTCGCCGACATAGTCGCAGTCGGCCGCCACCATCTCCGCCGTCACCGCCTCCGGCCGCCCCAGCAGAGCCGCCGTCTCGCGCGCCAGCTTGAGCACAGTCTCTTCCTGCTTCGGCTTCGGCGCCCGCACCCCGATGCCCAGCACCGGGATGTCCGCCCCCATCACCGCCAGCCCGGCCACCAGCCCCGCGTGGGTCCCGGCGCTGCCCGTCGCCGTCACGATCCGGTCGATCCGCAGGTCCAGTTCGTCCGCCCCGACCACGATCTCGCGCGCGCAATCGACATAGCCCAGCGCCCCGACCGGGTTCGACCCGCCGCCCGGAATCACATACGGCCGCCCGCCCCGCGCGCGCACCTTCGCCGCCGTCGTCTCCAGCTCCGCCGCCATGTCGGTCCCGCCCGCCACGAACCGCACCCCCGCCCCGAACAGCCGGTCCAGCAGCACATTGCCGTTCGCCACATAGTCGTGCGCCTTCGATCCGGTCCGCTTCTCCAGGATGACCTCGCAGGCCAGGCCGTGCGCCGCCGCCGCCGCCGCCGTCTGGCGCAC
>DASRXE010000014.1:0-3371 GCA_035654315.1 Brevundimonas sp. | reverse complement strand
CGCGGGTGAACGCGTGGTTTGGCGAAAGGGTTAACGCCCGCCCCGTCAGGGCCGCGAGATGTCCTCCAGAGTCTCGCCGGCGTATTTCTCCTTCACCCGCGTCGACAGATCGCCCAGCGAAACCACCCCGACCAGTCGCTCGTCCTTGTCGAGCACCGGCAGGCGGCGGATCTGTTTGTCGCCCATGGCGTCCAGCACGGTTTTCAGGTCGTCGTCGGCATAGGCGGTCTGGGCGTCCCGGGTGATGTACTCCACCACCGGCGAGGTGCAGGCGGCCCCGCCGGCCACGGCGCGCACGGTGATGTCGCGGTCGGTGATCGTGCCGATCAGCCGGTCGCCGTCGGCCACCGGCATGAAGCCGAAGTCGCCGCTGGCCATCCGCGTCGCGACCTCCTGGAGGCTGTCTCCGGGACGCGCCACCTGCACGTCCTTGCTCATCACGTCGCGAACTTTCATCGGTCTCTCCCTGGATTGTCGGCTTGGCGACAGAACCCGCCGCCGTCGCGCCGGTTCCTGAATGTCGGACAACGAGGGCCTCAGGGTCGTGTCACGCGCGGTGTGGTTTAGTGCGTCCATCAACCCGGGATTGTCCCGGCTGCCAAAGGATGAATGCAATGAAGCCCGCCATGATCAGGAAAGCCCTGCTCCCCGTGCTGGCGGCGTCCGCGGTCATGGTATCGACCCCGGCGCTGGCCCAGAATTTCAGCGTGAGCCTCAGCTTCGGCTCGCCCGGCTACGGCTACGGCCAGGCCCCGCGCGATCTGCACTACCGCGCCCGGGTGCTGTCACAGCATGTCGACCGCCTCGCCTGGAGCGGGGGCGTCAATCGTTTGGAGGCGCACCGGCTGTCGCTTGAACTGAACCAGTACCAACGGCTCGAATACCGCTACGCCCGCAATGGCCTGAGCCGCGCCGAGTATCGCGACCTCGACCGCCGGCTGGACCGGATCCAGCACCGGCTCCAGCGCACCGCGTACCGCGCCAACTGGTGACAGCGCCGCGATCCATGAAGGCCGCCCCGGCGACGGGGCGGCCTTTCTCTTTGGGCCCGCCCCGGCTAAGCCGCCCTGACCGTGCCGGAGCCGTCCATGACCACCGCCGCCGCCGAAAGCCGTGACATCCTGCGCCGCCTCGGCGTGCCCGAAGCGGCCTTTGCGCCCGCCGGCCTCGCCACCCGCTCGCCCATCGACGGCTCCAGCGGCGCGGTCGTGGCCCAGTCGGACGCCGCCGCCATCGAGGCCGCCGTCGCCCGCTCGGTCGACGCCTTCCACGTCTGGAAGCGCGTGCCCGCGCCCCGCCGGGGCGAACTGGTCCGCCTGCTCGGCGAGGAGCTGCGCGCCTCAAAGGTCGACCTCGCCCGCCTCGTCACCCTCGAAGCCGGCAAGATCGTCTCGGAAGGGCTTGGCGAGGTGCAGGAGATGATCGACGTCTGCGACTTCGCCGTCGGCCTGTCCCGCCAGCTCTACGGCCTGACCCTGGCCAGCGAACGCCCCGGCCATCACATGCGCGAGACGTACCAGCCGCTCGGCCCCGTGCTGGTCATCTCGGCCTTCAACTTCCCCGTCGCGGTGTGGGCGTGGAACGCCTGCCTCGCCCTCGTCTGCGGCGACCCGGTGATCTGGAAGCCGTCCGAGAAGACGCCGCTGACCGCCCTGGCGACGCAGGCGATCCTCGACCGCGCCCTGGCCCGCTTCGGAGACGCGCCGGAAGGCCTGTCGCAGGTCGTCGTCGGCGGCCGCGACACCGGCGAGGCGCTCGCCGCCGACCCCCGTATTCCGCTGGTCTCGGCCACCGGCTCGACCCGCATGGGCAAGGCCGTGGCCCAGACGGTGGCCGCCCGCCTCGGCCGCTCGCTGCTGGAGCTCGGCGGCAACAACGCCATGATCGTCACGCCCTCGGCCGACCTCGACCTGGCCGTGCGCGCCATCGCCTTCTCCGCCGTCGGCACCTGCGGCCAGCGCTGCACCTCCCTGCGCCGCCTGCTGGTCCATGAGAGCATCGCCGACGCGCTGATCGCGCGCCTCAGGGCCGCCTACCAGACCCTGCCGGTCGGCGATCCGCGCGAGGATGGCGTGCTGGTCGGGCCGCTGATCGACGCCGACGCGCGCGGCGGCTTCGAGACGGCCTTGGCCCAGGCGGTCGAGCAGGGAGGAGAGGTCGTCGCCGGCGGCGAGGTTGTCGACCGGGACGGCGTCTACGTCCGCCCCGCCATCGTCCGCATGCCGGCCCAGAGCGCGGTCGTTCAGCACGAGACCTTCGCCCCCATCCTCTACGTCATGACCTGGTCGGACTTCGACGAGGCGGTGGCGATGCAGAACGCCGTGCCGCAAGGCCTGTCGTCCTGCGTCTTCACCGACAGCGTCCGTGAGGCCGAGCAATTCCTCTCGGCCTGGGGCTCGGACTGCGGCATCGCCAACGTCAACATCGGCCCCTCGGGCGCAGAGATCGGCGGCGCCTTCGGCGGCGAGAAGGATACCGGCGGCGGCCGCGAGTCCGGCTCCGACGCGTGGAAGGCCTATATGCGCCGCCAGACCCAGACGGTGAATTTCAGCCGCGACCTGCCGCTGGCGCAGGGGGTGAAGTTCGACGTCTGAGCGTCGCTGCGGCGGCCGGCGGAGTCTCGCCTGTCCCGGTCGTATCCGTCGTCCCCGAATTCCCTATCGGCGGTCGTCGAATTCCTCGCGATTCCGTCGTCGAATTCCTCACATCATCGAGACCTTTTTCAGGGCCTCCGCCACGTCGCCCTTGCCGGCGATTTCGACCCCCTCCAGCCCCAGCCATCCGGCCATCCGCCGCAGCTCCACGGCCAGTCTTTCCGGCGTCTCCGCCGTCGCGTCCGGCTCGCGCCACGCCGCCTGCACCCGCAGCACCCGGGCCTGCCGGTCCGACTTCAGATCGACCCGCGCCGTGATCGCCTCGTCCTCGAGGAAGGGAAGCACATAGTAGCCGTGCGTGCGCTTGTGGGCCGGGGTGTAGATCTCCAGCCGCACCCGCGTCCCGAACAGCCGCTCGGTGCGGTCGCGGGCCCAGATCAGGTTGTCGAACGGCGACAACAGCGCCGCCGCCGCCACCTTGCGCGGCCGCTTCACCCCGGGCGCCAGAAAGGCCGGCTGCCGCCACCCCTTCACCGCCGCCGGCGTCAGCTCTCCGGCCTCGGCCAGCTCCACGACCCGCGCTTTCGCGTCCGCCAGCGGCAACCGGAAATAATCCCGCAGGTCCGACATCGTCGCTACGCCCAGCGCCCGCGCCGCGATGCGCACCAGCTCGCGCTGGGCGTCGGCCTCGTCCGGCGTCGGCAGGTTTACGATACGCGCGGGCAGGGCCCGTTCGGTCAGGTCGTAGACCCGCTCGAACCCCCGCCGCGTCTTCGT
>DASRXE010000013.1:0-14194 GCA_035654315.1 Brevundimonas sp. | reverse complement strand
GGCGCCGGGCGGCGGAAGGTACGCGACCGGGCCGGGATAGTCGATGTGGCCCGCGAGGGGCGGGAGCAGACCGGCGATGGTCTTCAGCAGGGTGGTCTTGCCGGCGCCGTTGGGACCGATCAGGGCGACGAGCTCGCCGGGCCCAGCGGTCAGGTCGAGGGGCGGCAGGCGGAAACCCGGGCCGCCGCGCGCGGGGCGGCCCGCGACCAGCGACTCGAGGACGAGGCCGCTCACGCCCGCCTCGAAGTGGCGATGAACAGAATCAGGAAGGCCGGGGCGCCGACGGCGGCGGAGAGCAGGCCGACGGGGATTTCCGCTGGCCCGAAGGCGGTCGCCAGCCGGTCGATCAGCAGGGCGAAGAGGGCGCCGATGGCCATGGACGCCGGGATCAGGCGTCCGGCCCGCTCGCCGACGACGCGTCGGGCGGCGTGGGGGGCGAGCAGGCCGATCCAGCCGACCACCCCGGCCACGGCCACGGCGGAAGAGGTCATCAGGGCGGCGGCGGCGAGGGCCAGCAGGCGCAAGGGTCCCGCCCTGAGTCCGAGCGAACGCGCCTGCTCGTCCCCCAGCGACAGCACGTCCAGCCGGAATCCCAGTCCCAGCAGGATCGCCGCGCCGACACCGACGGGCGCGAGCGCGAGCGCCGCCTCCGCGGCGGTGGCGCGGGTGAATGAGCCGAGCAGCCAATAGGTGATCGACGGCAGCTGCGAATAGGGTTCGGCCACGATCACGACCAGCCCAAGCCCGGCTGTGGCCAGGGCGCCGGCGACGATGCCGCACAGGATCAGGGCGAGCCGGTCGTCGCCGCTGCGGGTCACGGCGGCGCAGGCCACGGCCACGGCGCCGGTGGCGAGGCCGCCCGCGAAGGCCGCGCCCTGCACCAGCACCGCGCCGGCGCCGAGCAGCAGGGCGAGGGCGGCGCCAAAACCCGCCCCCGAGGTGACGCCCAGCAGGTCCGGCGAGGCGAGCGGATTGCGGAACAGAATCTGGAAGCCGGCCCCGGCCCCGGCGAGCGCCGCGCCGCAGATCATGGCGGCGAGCAGGCGAGGCCCGCGCAGGCTCAGCGCCAGCTCGGCTTCGGGCGGACCCTGGCCGAACAGGGCGGCGAACAGGGCGTCGGGTGTCACGGCGAGCGGACCGGTGGCGAGCACCGTCGCCGCTCCGGCGAGCGCCACCAGGGCGAGGGCGAACGGGGCCGCCCAGGCGCGCCGGGCGCTCAGGGGATCCATCGCGGGCGGAGGGGCTCGACGGCGGCGACGCCGTACAGGCGGCGGGTGAGATCACCCAGGTCCGCGCCCCCCGGATCGGCCAGCCAGGCGCAGCCGAGCAGGCGGTTGACCGACGGTGGACGATCGATCCAGCCGAAGGGCGTGGCCGGCAACAGCAGCAGGCGCCGTCGCCCGCCGCCCCGCCGTCGCCGCCACACGGGATCGTTCGCCGCCGAGCGGGCAAAAGCGGGGTCAAGGGTGACGACCGCTTCGGGATCCCAGGCGGCGACCTGTTCGCGGGTGACCCGGCCGATATGGCGCGAGCCCACCGCGACATTGGTCCAGCCGGCGCCTTCCAGCACCTCGGTGGCGAGCGCGCCGCGAAAGCCGGTCTCCAGTCCGTCCTGGCCGCGGGCGTAATAGAAGGCGGGTCCGGCCGGGGCGCGACGCCAGCCGTCGATCACCTCGGCGGCGGCGTCGGCGAGCGGCCCTGCCCGGGCGACCGCGTCGAGCAGGCCGCCGGCTTCGCGAAAGGCGTCGGGAATGCGGGGCAGGGCGCCGTCGATGAGACGCCAGTCGACGCCCAGGCGGGCCTGCATGCGCCTGGCCAGGTCCTGATGTTCGGGATCGGCGTCGCCGTAGTCGATCACCAGACGCGGTTTGAGGGCGGCGATGGCTTCGGGCGTGGCGGGTCGGCCGCCACTGGCGAGGGCGCCGGTCTCGGGCAGGGTGGCGGCGAGGGCGGGCAGGGCCGCGAGGGCGGACGCGCCGGGCTTGCGCGGCCAGCCCGCCAGACGCTCCCGGGCGACCGCCCAGATCAGCAGGGCGGCGGGCTGTCCGGCGGCCACCACGTCGCCCGTGTCAGGGGCCGCTGACCGGGACGAACAGGCCTGCTGGGCCAGTCCGGCGCCGATCGCCGAGCCCAGTCCGAGCAGCACGGTCCGCCGCCTCGTCGCCGTCATCAGCCGAGTCCCCGCCTGTTCCGGTGCATTCTGCCGCGTCGGGCCGCCGGTCGCCACCTCACGGCCAATTTACCCTTAACCCTTGTCCGGTCTTGCGCGCCGTGCTGCTTATGCGCCTTCGCGCGTCAGGTGGGGCGCAGCAATTCGGGAGTGAGCCGTTGAGTAGAACGGATGGAGGGGGCGCCGTCACGGCGCTGGCCGGGCCGCAGGTCCGGCAAGCAGGGGGAGACGAGGCATGAGTCTCAACATCGTAATCATGGCGGGGCTGGTCATCACCCTGCTGACGGGCGTGCCCGTTCTGCTGCAGATACTGAAGCATCACCCCAAGGGGCTGATCATCCTGTTCTTCGCCGAGATGTGGGAGCGCTTCTCCTACTACGGGATGCGCGGCATCCTGATCTTCTTCCTGACCCAGCATTTCCTGTTCGATGACGCCGCGGCGAGCGCCACCTACGGCTCCTACACCTCGCTGGTCTATCTGCTGCCGCTGCTCGGCGGCATCATGGCCGACCGCTATATCGGCACCCGCAAGGCCATCGTCTTCGGGGCCGTGCTGCTGGTCGCCGGCCACGGCATGATGGCCTTTGAGGGCCGTCCCGCGACCGAGACCCTGACCTACGCCGGCGCCGAGTACGAGGTCGTCAGCGAAGGCCGCGGCGCGGCGCGCGAAGTCGGCATCATGATCGACGGCGAACGCTATGACTTCACGCCCGCCGAGGGCGGAGGCCTGGCGCTGACCGATCTGCCGGCTGACGCCAGCCTGCCGCAGGTCCTGCCCGAGGGCTCCTACACGCTCGTGCAGACCGTGGACCGGAACGGCGTCAACATCTTCTATCTGGCCATCTCGCTGATCATCATGGGGGTCGGCTTCCTGAAGCCGAACATCTCCACGATCGTCGGGCAGCTCTATCCGCAGGGCGATCCGCGCCGGGATTCCGGCTTCACCCTGTACTACTACGGCATCAATCTCGGGGCCTTCTGGGCCGCGGTGTTGTGCGGCCTGCTGGGCCAGACCGTCGGATGGTGGGCCGGCTTCGGCCTCGCCGGCGTCGGCATGCTGGCGGGCCTGATCGTCTTCGTGCTCGGCAAGCCGCTGCTGCAGGGCAACGGCGAGCCGCCGAACCCCGAGCTGATCAAGCGACCGTTGCTGGGGCCGATCAACCGCGAATGGCTGATCTACATCCTCGCCTTCCTGGGCGTCGGCATCGTCTGGTTCATGGTCCAGCGCAACGCCCTGGTGGGCTCGGTGCTGGGCATTTCCACGATCCTGTCGCTGGCGCTCATCGCCTGGATCATCGCCTTCGTCTGCAAGACCTGGGTGCAGCGCCAGCGGATGATGCTGGCGGTGGTGCTGATCTTCGGCGCGGTGGTGTTCTTCACCCTGTTCGAACAGGCCGGCACCTCGCTGAACCTGTTTGCCGACCGCAACGTGGACCTGACCATCACCCCTGTGGCGATGCAGTTCCTCGGCATCACCATCGGCACGCCGGCCCAGCTGGCGGCGGCGGGAATCACCCCGTCCGGCTTCTGGATCGACGCCACCATCACGGCGGCGCAGGTGCAGTCGTTCAACGCCGGCTTCATCCTCATCTTCGCGCCGATCTTCGCGGCGATGTGGGCCTGGCTGGCCTCGAAGAAGATGGACCCCAACCCGACCATGAAGTTCGGTCTCGGCCTGGTGCAGGTCGGCCTCGGCTTCCTCGTCGTGGTCTGGGCCGCCGGTTCGGGCATGGTCGACAGCGCCTTCCAGATGCCGCTGATCATGCTGGCCCTGCTGTACATGCTGCACACGACGGGTGAGTTGTTCCTGTCGCCGGTGGGCCTGTCGGAGATCACCAAGCTGTCGCTGCCCTCCGTGGTCAGCTTCATGATGGCGGTGTGGTTCCTGGCCAGCTCGATCGCCCAGTTCGTCGGCGGCCGTATCGCCGGCCTGATGGGCACCGAAACGGTCGGCGGCCAAGTGCTCGATCCGCAGGGGGCTCTCGCCACCTCGCTTGACGGCTTCGGCAAGCTCGGCTGGTGGGGCGTCGGGATCGGCGTCGCCTTCATCCTGATCAGCTTCCTGATCAAGGGCTGGTCGCACGGCGCCAACGACGCCGACAACCATCCGGGACCGAGCGTCACGGACCGCGGCCAGGAAGACGGCAACGTCGCCCGGCCGGGCGCCAGCACCCCCGCCTGATCCGGCGAGGGACGCAAGAAGAAGGGCGGGGCCTCGTGGTCCCGCCCTTTTTCTTGCCCGACCCAAGGCAGGGATACGCGCTTTCCGTCAGTCTCCACTGTCAGGAGAGGGAGTAGCGCATGTCTCCCTCGTCCCTCTTCCGTGTCCTCGAATTCCCCCCTCCCGGCGTCTTCGAATTCCCTGCGCCCGCTCAGAAGCTCTTGCGCATCTGCAAGAACAGCCACGGGCTCATCTTCGTGCGGCGCACCTCGCGCAGGGCGACCGGGGCGATGTCGCGCGGACCGGCGTAGATTTCGCGATCATAGCCGCTCTCCCGATCGGTGGCGTTGCCGATGTCCAGCCGGATCGTGGTGTCCGAGGACGGCTTCCACTGGCCGTACAGGGTGATGAACGGCTCGTTGTACAGGGCCCGGATCTCGCGAACCCGGAACAGCCGGCCCTTGTCGACATTGCAGCCGTGGTCGAAGCCGTAGGAGTATTTGCCGCTCTGAAGGTCGTGGTTGAAGGCGACGCCGCAGCCGAAGGCCTGGTTGCCCTGGAAGCGGCGGGTCTCGCCGGTCACCGGATCGGTCACCTCGGTGTGCGCCCAGCTGCCGCGGGCCTGCAGGCGGGCGTTGGGGATGCCCAGCTTGTCCATCGGCAGGGTCAGCTGCACCTGGTACTGGTCGAACGAGCCGTCGCCGATATTGCCGACGCCGTCGAAGCCGCCGGTCAGGGGGATGATGTCGATAACGTCCTCGACCTCGCCGTGGGCGGCCGACAACTGCAGCACGCCCTCGCCCCAGAAGCGGCGCTCGTAGAGGGCCTCGAAGATCGTGGTCTTGTCCGGCTCGAGATCCGGATTGCCGCCCTCGACCTGGCCGATGTCGATATCAGCCGAGGCGACGAAATCCCCGAAGTCCAGCTGCCCCACCTCCCGCTCCCCCCGGAAGCGGAATTGGTGGCCGGCCCAGGGCGTCCAGGTCAACTGCACCCGCGGCTTGGGATAAACGAAGGATTTGGTCAGATCGCTGTCGCCGGACTGGCTGATCTCCGAGACCTCGACCCGCAGTCCGGCCTCGAGGGTCAGCGTCGGGCTCGGCCGCCAGGTCGCCTGACTGAAGACCTCGCCGCGCAGCTCCTCGACCTTGACCGAGGACGACGGCAGGGCGATGGCGACGCCGTTCTCCTCATAGGCGGTGGCGCTGTCGAGGAAGTTGTAGGCCACTTCGCCGCCGCTCTCGAAGGCCCAGCGCTCGTTGGGCCGGAAGCGAAGCACGGCGCGCGCGATGGACTCCCCCGAGGTGGCGTCGGCCGTGAAGGTTGAACTGTCCGGGCCGCTCTCGGAAACGCCGACGTAGTCCTCGGTCGAGTAGCGCTGCAGACCGACCAGTTCGAGGCCCGTCCGGGGAGACAGGTCGCGGGTCCAGTTGACGCCGAGTTCGCTGTTGACCGAGTCCGATTCCTCGACATTGAAGCTGTCGACCCCGGCGCCGGAGCGGACCAGCACGTCCTGCTCGTTCTGGCGGCCGAACCAGCCGAGCAGGCCGTTGACCTTCAGCTTGCCGCCGGCAAACGGGCGCTGGATCGCCCCGGTGCCGTGAACGTCGCGGAAACGATCCCACAGCACCAGGTCGGCGTCCTCGATCAGGGCGCCCGAGGCATCGTAGCGGCGGCGGAAGCCCTCGCCGGTGCCATCCGTGCGGTCGGTGGTGGCGCTGAACGAGCCTTCAATGGAGTGGTCGCCCTCGCGGCGCGAATACTGGCCGGCGAGGATCGGGCCGAGATAGCCATCCGGATAGATATAGCTGTTGAGCTCCAGCACCCGTTCGACGGTGACGGTGCGACGCAGCACGACATTGGCGACGACCGACTGGCCCTGCATGTCGATGCCGGGCGCGCCGCCGCGGATCAGTTCGATGCGCTCCACGCTGTCGGCGGAGATGCGGCGCAGCACCCGGTCCAGGCTGTCGCTCTTCGACGAGGGGCGATCACCGTCGATCAGGACGTTCCCGGCGGCGCCGGCGAAGCCGCGCGTGCCGGTGTCGCCCGTATCGAGGCCGAAGCCGGGCAGGCGGGCGATCATATCCAGCGCCGTGTCGGGTCGGGAGTCGGCGAAGAAGGCCGGTTCGAAGACCAGCACGCCCTGCTGGGCGGCGTCGACCTCAGGCGAGGATTGCACCGGGCCGGTCGGGACCGGCGCCTGGGCGACGCTCTCCGGCGTGGCCGACTGCTCTGGCGTGGTCTGCGCCATCGCCGGCGCGGCCAGCACGGAAACGGCGGCGGTGGCCAGCCAGATGGTTTTTGTCATTGATCCCTCTCCCTGTGGGGCGGACGGTGCCCCCGGGCACGGGAGGGCTCCAGTTACAAGCGGGACAGGTGGATTAATTCGGCGACAGGCTTGGGGCGGCGCCGTGTTCGATCCGGGAACGGCGGACCGGACCGCGCCCATCTTGCTGAAGGGCCGCGGTTTCAGCGGTACGTCCGTCAGACAGGGGGCGCGTCAGTCGGGCCTCCGGCTGAAGCCAAGGGCGCGGATGCCCGACCAGGTCGTAACCGAGAGCCGGGCGGGCCGACCAGCCGCGGAAGGGTCGTAGCGCACGAGCGCATAGTCGCCGTCGTCGCTCGTGAACAGATTTCCACCGATCGGGCGGAGGTGCGCCGAGCTCCGTTCACTCGACACGATCAGGGCGTCGCCCTCCGCACGGATGCGAAGCGCTCCATTCACGTCTGGCGACCGGAATGTGCCGACGGGAGGGTCGCCATCGACGGGCGCCTCTACCTTGACGAAGACCGTATCGGCGCCGTCGCCGGTCTCGGTGACCGTCGGCCCCTTCGGCGTCATGGAAAACCGGAAACGGCTGCCATCGATGTCGAAGGTCCCATCCGGTGAAGGCGCGAGGGGATAGGCCTGACCCAGATAGCGGAGCTTCAGAACGCCGTCCTCCACGACGAACTCGCGGAGGCCGTCGGTCGCGGCGTCGACGTAGGCCCCGGCCAGGCCGTCCAGTCCTTCGATGACGGCGACCGGACCCTCGGTCGGAGCGGTCGGCGCCGTCGTGGCCGGAGCCGCCTCGCCTGCCCCCAGCAGGCCCGCGATCGCGGCGTCCATGCGCGGGATCGGAGCGTCGCTTGCGTTGCAGAGACCGATCACGCCAAGACGGCGAGCGGGAAACAGGGACACCGTCGAGCGGTAGCCGGCCGTGTAGCCGCCGTGACTGAGACGAAGGAGGCCTGGAACGCCGAACGCGTCCTCTTCCTTCGCCACGCCGTAGTTGTAGGGGATGCGCTTGCCATCGGCGAGAATGGACCAGGATTGCAGCGGTCCGCTCAGATCGTGGCCGGCGACGCGCTTGCCTTGCAGCACCGGCAGCCATCGGGCCAGGTCTTCCAGAGTGGTGACGACGCCGCTCGATCCTCGCGCGAGGTTGATCACGGCGGCGGGTTCGTAGCCGTCGCCCGCCGCGTTGTAGCTGGGGCTCACACCCTCGTTCCCAAACCCGGTGTGAGCCATGCCGAGGGGGCCGAACAGCCGCGTCTCCAGAAAGTCTTCAAAGCTTGAACCGGAGGCGCGGGCGACGACCTCGGCGAGCAGGACATAGGACGGACTCTGGTACTCGAACTTTTCACCCGGCGCGCTGTTGGCGCCGCTCTGCCTGAGCACGAGCGCCACCGTCTCCTGATGCGACAGCATCTCGCCGGGGGGCGAAAAACTGATCAGCGCCATATGATTGCGCAGTCCGCTCTGATGCCCGAGCAGGTGGCGGACGGTGAGGTCGCCGAAGCGGTCCGGCAACTCGGGAATGTGACGCTTCACGAGGTCGTCTTCGGAAAGTCGTCCCTCGGCGATCAGCAAGGCGACGGCGGCGGCGGTGAACTGTTTGGAAATAGAGGCGACGTTGAAGCGGGTCGTCGGTCCTATCCTCTCGCCCGATGCGATATCGGCCAGACCGAAATAGCGCGCCGCCGCCAGTTGACCGTCTTCGACGACGCCAATGGCGCAACCCGGGCGCTCCGGCGAACCGCCCCCCACCACCGCGAAGAACGCTTCGTGCGCGCCTGCCCGGGCAGGCGCTGTTGCAGCGACCAGGGCGGCGACGAGCAGGCGGGCGGCGGATGCCGACTTGATCACGGAACCTCCGGGGTCTGGCGCGCCAGCACGCTAGCACAAGGACAGGCGGAGACTGGAGCGGCCGGCGGGAATCGAACCCGCGACATTCAGCTTGGGAAGCTGACGTTCTACCTCTGAACTACGGCCGCCGGGGTCGCCGGATCGGAGGCGGACCATAGCTTCGCGCGGGCAAAAGAAAAGGCCCGGCGCGGCGGCCGGGCCTTGCCGACGAGCGTCGGTTCGTCAGGGGGCGACCTCGACGTCGACGCCGCGGCGCGCGAGAATCTCCTGGACGCTGTCGTCGCCGGCGAGGTGGGCGGCGCCGACGGCGATGAAGACGGTGCCCGCGCCCTCAAGCTCTGTCTGGATCTGGTTGGCCCAGTTGGTGTTCCGGCGGACCAGCAGGGCCTGGTAGAGTTCCTCGCTGCTCTCGCGCATCGGCTGGACGCCGATGGTTTCGATGGCCTCGACGTCGCCCTTCGCCCATGACTCGACCAGACGGTCCAGATCGACCGTGGCGGTCTCGAAATCCTCCAGGGTGCTGCGCAGGAAGGCGAGCTGGTCCTCTTCCGGGAAGCCGGCGAGGATGCGAATCTGCTCATCGATGGTCTCGAAACCGCTGATCGGCTTGCCGGCGGCCTCGGCGCGAGCCTTGAGGATCAGTTCGACGCCGGAGGCGGGGTCGTAGCCGGCCTTGGCCAGCGGGGCGACCGACAGCGTCAGGGCGGCGAACCACGGGCGGAAAGGGTCCATCTGGGCGGCGCTGAGGCCGAGCGTGCCGGCGGCCGCATCGAGGGCGGCGATCTCTTCGGCGTTCAGCAGGCTGGACAGCGGGGTGGCAGGCGACAGGCCGTGCTGCTGGATCAGCGGAATGATGGCGGCCTGATCGTCGGGGTTGGAGATCTCCAGCACCAGCTTGTCGGCGCTGTCGAAGGCGGCGTCGACGCGGTCCGTGCCCCAGGCCGTGGTCGGGCGCAGCAGGTGGACGGTTCCGAACAGGTAGAGCGTCGAGTCGGCGTCCTTGATGACCCACAGGGCCGGGCCCTGACCTTCGGCCGGCGGGACGGCGCGGATCGCGGGCGCCTCGTCGGCGACGGGCGGCGTCACCACCTGGGCCGTGACGGGGGAGACGACGGCGGCGGCCAGGCCGAGGCCGAGCGCGGCTCCGAGGGTCAGGCGGCCGAGGGTCGAGGCGGTGGTCTTGAGGCGTTTCTTGAAGGTCATTTCAGGTCCTTGGCGAATGAAAGGGGGGAAATCGGGGCGTCATTCGGCGATGAAGATGGCTTCGATCGGCTGTTCGAAGACGCGGGCGATGCGGAAGGCCAGCGGCAGGGAGGGATCATAGCGGCCGGTCTCGAGGGCGTTGACGGTCTGGCGCGAGACGCCGAGCCGGTCGGCCAGATCGGCCTGGCTCCAGTCGCGTTCGGCGCGGAGGACCTTGAGGCGGTTGTTCATCCGGCGGCTCCTAGCGGTGCTTCAGCCACCAGACGGCCCAGGCGATGCTGTAGCCGGCCAGCTGGAACAGCAGGATCGTCCACATGCCGCCCGCGACGAGGTCTGGAGCGCTGAATCCGACCTCGGCCGAGGTCGAGGCGTCGTCGCCGAAGGTCAGGGTCAGCAGCAGCACCGCGCCGACGGCCATGCCGCCCGAGCCGCCCCACCACCAGGCCCATTTGTGGGCCTCGCGCGCGGCCTCGTCGATCCCGCGCCACCACCAGATGCAGGCGGCGAAGGCGATGGCCATGGCGGCGCTCATGACGCCGGCGGTGACCGCCAGGCCGATCATGCCCGGGTGATCCCCGAGCAGGCCGCGGGCCGCTCCGGCGACGCCGCCGACGATGGTCACGCCGACGATGAGCAGGATGTAGGTTCCGAGGCCGAAGGGGCGTTTGGGACGGCTGGCGGGGTCCATGGCGGGGTCCTTGTCGTGATGACAAGGGTGTTTTACATCAGTGGGACGGCATGTCAAGCAGGCTTGTCAAAAAGTCCGCGAGCCTTGTCGTGTTACTCGGCGACGCCTTCGGCCGCCGGCGGCGCCAGTTCCGGACGGGACAGGGCGCGGGGCGCGGTCTCGACCGGCGGCAGGCCGGGCAGGTCCTTGCCTTCGTGGTCGACCTGCAGGTCCTCGAAGCGACGGGCCGAGACCATCACCTGGCTCTCGAGCGAACCGACGAACTGGTTGTACTTGCCGACGGCGGTGTCGAGCGCCCGGCCGACGGCCGCGGCGTGCCCGCCCATCACCGACAGCCGCTTGTAGAGTTCTTTGCCCAGGTTCGCGACCTGCTCGGCGTTCTTGGCCTGCTCCTCGGCGCGCCAGCCGTAGGCCACGGCCTTGCACAGGGCGAAGAGGGTAGTCGGGGTGGCGATCAGCACCCGGCAGTCCATGGCCCGGGTGATCAGGTCCGGCTCGTGGTCGAGGGCGGCGGAGAGGAAGGACTCTCCGGGTACGAACATGACGACCACGTCGGGGCTGGGCTTGAACTGGTCCTGATAGGCTTTCGAGGACAGCTGGCGGACGTGGGTCTTCATGCTGGCGGCGGTGCGCAGGGAGGCGGCGTGGCTCTGGGCCTCCTCGTCGCCGTCGGCGGCGTCGGGGAAGGCCAGCGGCACCTTGGCGTCGATCACGAACATGCCGCCGCCGGGCATGCGGACGATGAAGTCGGGGCGCTGCTGGCGGCCCTGGTCGTCAGCGGTCGAGGTCTGTTCGGTGAAGTCGAAGCGTCCCGCCATGCCGGCGGCCTCGAGCACATTGCGGCAGGTCTGTTCGCCCCAGCGGCCGCGCCGGCCGGTGTTGCCCTTGAGCGCCTCGGTCAGGCGGCGGGCCTCGTCGCGGGTGGCGGTCGAGGCGGTCATCAGCAGCTGCAGCTGTTCCTTGAGGCCGCCGGTCTCCTCGGCGCGGACCTTCTCAAGGGCGGCGACGTGTTCCTGGAATTTGGCGAGGGTGTCGGCCACCGGCTTGAGCTGGGCCTCCATGCGCTCGCGGGCCATCAGCTCGCGGTTGCGGAAGGTCTCGTCGGTGCGCTTGAGCAGTTCCTCGGCGACGGTGGAGGCGGACTCGCGGGCCTGGGCGCGGAGCAGTTCGGTCGAGGTCGCGGCCTGGTCCTCGAACAGCTTCATCCGCGCCTCGGTCTCGGCGTGGCGTTCGCGCAGCTCCCAGGCGCGGGCCTCGGCGGCGGCGGCGCGACGGCGCTCCAACAGGGCCCAGACGAGGGCGATGACGGCGACGATGGCGGCGGCGAAAAAGGCGACGAGGGAAGCGTTCATGCTCCGTTCCTTAGCGGGAGTCGGAGGGCGTCGCCATGGCGGGCGAGGTAGACTCCGGGAGTCTACAGTGGATGGAGTCTACCTCGTCTACTTCGACCGCCGGTCGGGATCGCCCGAAGCGCCGGCTGGGCGGGATTCCCGCCATCGCCGGCGCGGCGGCGGTCGCCGGATGAGGCCGTGGACGGAGTCTACGGAGTTGGGTCATGCCGCCACCATACGCCGGGGCTGCGTCAGAATCGGACGTAGGGCGCTTGTCATCCCGGCCGGAACGAAGCGGAGAGCCGGGACGGAGCTCGCTGATGAATGGACCTCCCGGAAAATCGCGGCGCGATTGTCCGGGAGACGGGCGGCCATGGCGTCATGTCCTGACGCGGCTCCCGGATAGCGGCTGGCGCAGCTTCCAGGAGGGACATAATGGCGTCGGAGCGTCCCGGATCGCCGCGTTCGCGGCGTTCGGGATGAAAAGGGACCTGGTCTCAGGCCGGGCGCCTCTGCCGAAGGGCCTGGATGATGGTGCCGTCGTCGAGCCAGTCGAGCTCGCCGCCGACGGGGACGCCGCGGGCGAGGGAGGTGATCTCGACGCCGGAGCCGGCGAGGCGTTCGGCGAGATAGTGGGCGGTGGTCTGGCCATCGACGGTGGCGGGGAGGGCGAGGACGACTTCCTTCGCTTCGCCGCCGCGGACCCGGCCGACCAGTTCGGCGACCCGGAGCGCATCGGGGCCTACGCCGTCGAGCGCCGAGAGCAGGCCGCCGAGCACATGATATTTGCCGCGGAAGGCGCCGGAGCGCTCCATCGCCCACAGGGCGCCGGCCTCCTCGACCACGCAGATCAGGCTGTTGTCGCGGGAGCTGTCCGAGCAGATCGAGCAGGGATCGCGGGTGTCGGGCGCGCCGCAGACGGAGCAGGAGACGACCTTGTCGGCGGTCTCGGCCAATGAGGCGGCCAAGGGGACGAGCAACTGGTCCCGCTTTTTGAGCAGGGCGAGGGCGGCGCGACGGGCCGAGCGGGGGCCAAGGCCGGGTAGCTTGGCGAGGAGCGAGATCAGGCGCTCGATTTCGGGTCCTGCGGAGGCGGCCACCTAATTCGCCGTCATCCCCGGGCTTGTCCCGGGGATCCATGAACGCGGAAGGGTAGGGGTCGATCGCAACGGGCAGTGTTCCTGGATCGCCGGGACAAGCCCGGCGATGACGTAGACTTGAGGCTAGAACAGCTTGGGCATGCCGGGGATGTTCATCCCGGCCATGGGGCCGGCGGCCTCGCGCATCAGGGCGGAGTTGGCCTCGTCCAGCTTGCGCTTGGCGTCGGCGTGGGCGGCGACGATCAGGTCGGCCAGGATCTCGGTTTCGCCCGGGACCATCAGGCTGTCGTCGATGGTGACGCGGGTGACCTCGCCGGGGCCTTTCAGGTCGATGGAGACGAGGCCGCCGCCGGAGCTGCCGGAGGCGGTGGTTTCGGCCATTTTCGCCTGGGCGTCCTGCAGCTTCTGCTGCATCGCCTGGGCCTGCTGCATGAGGGCGTTGAGGTCTTTCATGGGCCCTAGATAGGCCTCGCCGCCCCGACCCGGCAAGGGCGCTACGCGAGCGCGGCCATATCCGTAACAGTTTTTGTGCCTGATCCTCTTGCGCCGGTCGGCCGGCCGCCTAATTAGCAATCATTGCTGTTGCTAATGCCGATCAGGAGGGATTTCCCCATGGCCTTCGACTCCACCCCCGTCCGCGACCGTCCGCTGTCCGACAGCGCCCTGGCGCAGCTGTTTACCGAGGCGCGGACGCGCAACGCCTGGTCTGACAGGCCGGTGTCCGAGGCCCTGCTGCGCCAGCTCTACGACCTCACCAAATTCGGGCCGACAGCGGTCAACAACACCCCGGCCCGGTTCGTGTTCGTGACCTCGCCGGAGGCCAAGGCGCGGCTGATCCCGCTGATGAGCGAGGGCAATCAGGCCAAGACGCTGCAGGCGCCGGTCAATGTCATCATCGGCATGGACACCGACTTCCACGAACAGCTGCCGGTGCTGTTCCCGCACGCGCCGGGGGCGAAGGACTGGTTCGCCGACGAGGCCGGCCGGCGCGAGGCGGCCTTCCGCAACAGCTCGCTGCAGGGCGGCTATTTCCTGCTGGCGGCGCGGGCGCTGGGGCTGGACGTCGGGCCGATGTCGGGCTTCGACCCGGCCGGGGTGAAGGCGGAGTTCTTCCCGGGCTCGACCGTGGAGCCGAACTTCATCGTCAACCTGGGCTACGGCACCGACGAGAATCTGTTTCCGCGCTCGCCGAGGCTGGCGTTCGAGGAAGCGGCGCGGGTCCTGTAGTCGGAGACCCGCTCACCTGAGTAGAACCGCCATCGGCGGCGGCTCGTCCTCTCCGCGACGAGAAGGGACGGGCCGCCATTCAGGGCCCTACTTCAGCGGCAGATACAGCTCCACGACGACCTCATGCGCCGACACCTCCGGGATAAGGGAGAGCTGGCGTCGGCTGTAGATGGGGAAGTCGC
>DASRXE010000012.1:0-7599 GCA_035654315.1 Brevundimonas sp. | reverse complement strand
GCTCGTCGAACGAACTCGCCCGGCTGACCGCCGAGTGCCGCGAACGCGGCGGCATTCTCGTTCCTTCGGGGCGTCCGCTCGAGGGACGAGCGACGGTCGACAACTATTGCCAGATTCGCGGCGCCACCCGCACCTCGCCCGACGGGGCGCGCTGACCCCGCCTAGAGCAGGGCCGTGATCGCGGCCCGCGCCTGCTCGCCGAGGTCCGGCCGCTTCAACGCCAGCGCCACATTGGCGCGCAGCAGGCCGATCTTGTCGCCGCAGTCATAGGTGACGCCCTCGTACTCGACCGCGGTGAAGGTCTGGTCCCTCATCAGCCGCGCCATGCCGTCGGTCAGCTGGATCTCGCCGCCCGCCCCGCGCGGCTGGGTCTCGAGGATGCCGAAGATTTCCGGCTGCAGGATGTAGCGGCCCGAGATCGACAGGTTCGACGGCGCCTCGCCGCGCGGCGGCTTCTCGACCATGCCCTTCATGCGGATGTGCCGGCCCTCGCGGTTCTCGGGATCGACGATGCCGTATTTGTGGGTCTCGCTCTCGGGCACGGCCTCGACGCCGATGACATTGCCGCCGGTCTCCGCATAGACGTCGGCCAGCTGCTTCAGCGCCCCGGGCGCCGCGTCGACGATCACGTCAGGCAGCAGCACCGCGAATGGCTCGTCGCCGATGATGTCGCGGGCGCACCACACCGCATGACCCAGGCCCAGCGGCTGCATCTGGCGGGTGAAGCTCATCTCGCCGGCCGTCGCCAGTTCGGCGTTCATCATGTCGAGGATGTCGGTCTTGCCCTTGGCCGCCAGCTGGGCCTCGAGCTCGATCTGGTGGTCGAAATAGTCCTCGATCGCGCCCTTCGACCGCCCCGTGACGAAGACGATGTGCTCGATCCCCGCCTCGCGAGCCTCCTCGACGATGTAGCTCAGGATCGGCCGGTCGACGACGTTCAGCAATTCCTTCGGGGTCGTCTTGGTCCCGGGCAGTACGCGGGTGCCGAGGCCGGCGACGGGAAGAACGGCCTTGCGGAGACGGCGGGTCTGGTCGGTCATGCGGGTTCCTGAACGGCGAGGTCGGCCAGCCTAACGCATATCCGCCGCGAAGCGATCACTCCACAGTGACGGACTTGGCCAGATTGCGCGGCTGGTCCACATCCGTGCCCTTCTGCACCGCCACATAATAGGCCAGCAGTTGCACCGGCACGGCATAGACCAGCGGCGCGATCAGCGAGTGGCACTCGGGCGCGTCGACCCGGCGGATGCCGGCGCCGTGCGGATCGGGGGCCGACTTCGGGGCGATCATGATCACCGGCCCGCCGCGCGCCGCCACCTCCTGCAGGTTCGACGCGGTCTTTTCGAACACCTCGTCCATGGGGGCCAGGGCCACGATGGGCGTGAACTCGTCGACGAGGGCGATCGGCCCGTGCTTCAGCTCGCCGGCCGCATAGCCCTCGGCGTGGATATAGCTGATCTCCTTCAGCTTCAGCGCCCCTTCCATGGCCAGCGGGAACATCGCCCCGCGGCCGAGGAACAGCACGTCCGTCGCCTTGGCCACGTCATGCGCCACCGCCTTCAGGTCGTCCTCCATCAGCATGGCTTCGGCGATCAGCCGCGGCGCCTCGAACAGCGCCTTGACCAGCTCGGCCTCGTTCGTCGCGTCGATCCGGCCCCGCTGAACCCCCGCCGACACCGCCAGCGCCAGCAGGGCGGCGACCTGGGCGGTGAAGGCCTTGGTCGAGGCGACGCCGATCTCCGGCCCCGCATGGGTCGGCCACAGCACCCCGGCCTCGCGCGCCATCGACGACGAATGCACATTGACCAGCGCCGCCGTCTTCAACCCGCTCGCCTTGCACCACGACAGGCTGGCCAGGGTGTCCGCAGTCTCGCCCGACTGACTGACGGCGACCGCCAGCGTCCCCGGCGTCAGCGCCGGCTGGCGATAGCGGAACTCCGAGGCGATCTCGACGTCGCACGGCAGGCCGGCCAGCTTCTCGAACGCATAGCGGCCGATCTGGCCGGCGTAGAAGGCGGTGCCGCAGGCGATGATCTGGATGCGGTCGATGGCGGAGAAGTCCGTCGCCCCGGCCTTGGCCCTGCCGTTCACGAAGTCGAGGTATTCGGACAGGGTGTGCTGGACGCTGTCCGGCTGCTCATGAATCTCCTTCTCCATGAAGTGCCGGTACTCGCCCTTCTCGACCAGGGCCGACGAGGCCGAGACCTGCACCACGGGCCGCTCGACAGCGTTCCCGTCCACGTCGAACATCCGCGCGCCCGAGCGGTCGAGACCGACGTAGTCGCCCTCTTCCAGATACGAAATCTTCTGGGTGAAGGGGCCGACCGCCAGGGCGTCCGAACCGAGATACATCTCGCCCTCGCCCCAGCCGACCACCAGCGGGCTGCCGCGCCGCGCGCCCATGATCAGCCCTTCCTCGCCCTCGACCAGCACGGCCAGGGCGTAGGCCCCGGTCAGCCGGTCCAGCACGCTCTTGAAGGCCGCCAGCGGATCGTTGGCCCGCGACAGCTCGCGGTCCAGCAGATGCGCCACCACCTCGGTGTCGGTCTGGCTCTCGAAGACATTCCCCTCCGCCGACAATTCCGCCTTCAGCTCGGCGAAATTCTCGATGATGCCGTTGTGGACCAGCGTCACCCGGCCCGCCTTGTGCGGGTGGGCGTTCTCGGTCGTAGGCGCGCCGTGCGTGGCCCAGCGCGTGTGGCCGATGCCGATGGTCGAGGCCAGCGGCTCGGCCGTCAGCACCGCTTCCAGTTCGCGGATCTTGCCCTTGGCCCGCCGACGCTCGATGCGGCCGTCGACCAGCGCCGCCACCCCGGCCGAGTCATAGCCGCGGTATTCCAGCCGCTTGAGACTGTCGATCAGCCGGGGGACCGCCGGTCCCGTCCCGGTCACGCCGATGATGCCGCACATGAGATCCACTCCCCGCAATTCTGTCTTCCGCGCTTTGCACGCGGACAGGCTATGGTCTAGGGCCAGCCTGATTGTCGGCGCCGGTGTAGGCGACACGGCCCGGGAATTGCACCTGAAAAGCGGTTTCGCAACATTTCCGCGCAACCGCAGCGCGTTGACACGAGGAAGACAGGACTTTGGGCGAGAGACGTTATTTCGGCACCGACGGCATCCGCGGCCGGGCCAACAGCCACCCGATGACGCCCGAGGTCGCCATGCGCGTCGGGCTGGCGGCGGGGCGGATGTTCATGTCCTCGGACGACCGCCGTCACTTGGTGGTGATCGGCAAGGATACGCGCCTGTCGGGCTATATGATCGAGCCGGCGCTGGTGGCCGGTTTCTCGTCGGCCGGCATGGACGTGCGCACCTTCGGGCCGCTGCCGACGCCGGGCGTGGCGATGATGACGCGGTCGATGCGGGCGGACATCGGGGTGATGATCTCGGCCTCGCACAACGCCTATCTCGACAACGGCATCAAGCTGTTCGGCCCTGACGGCTACAAGCTGTCGGACGAGGTCGAGCTGAAGATCGAATCCATGATGGACGCCGATCTCGGCGTCGGTCTCGCCCCGCCGGATGCGCTGGGCCGGGTGAAACGCATCGACGACTCCCAGGCCCGCTACGTCGAGATCGCCAAGGCCAGCTTCCCCAAGGGGCTCAGCCTGCAGGGCCTGCGCATCGCCGTCGATTGCGCCAACGGGGCCGGCTACAAGGTCGCCCCGACGGCCCTTTATGAGCTGGGCGCCGAGGTCTGCGCCGTGGGCGTGGAGCCGAACGGACTCAACATCAACGCCGACTGCGGCTCGACCCACCCCGACACCCTGGCCGAGGCGGTCAGGACCTATCGGGCCGACATCGGCATCGCGCTGGACGGCGACGCCGACCGCGTCATCATCTGCGATGAAAAGGGCCAGGTCGTCGACGGCGACCAGATCATGGCCATGGTCGCCCTGGACTGGGCGCGGCGCGGCCTGCTGAAGGGCGGCGGCCTGGTCGCCACCGTCATGTCCAATCTCGGCCTCGAGCGCCGGCTGCAGGCCGAGGGCCTCACGCTGGAGCGGACCCGGGTCGGCGACCGCTACGTCATGGAGCGGATGCGCGAGGGCGGCTTCAATCTGGGTGGCGAGCAGTCCGGCCACATCATCCTGCACGACTACGCCACCACGGGCGACGGCCTGATGTCGGCGCTGCAGGTGCTGGCGGTGCTGGTCGAGAGCGGCCGGCCGATGAGCGAGTTGGCCCGTCAATTCGAACCCGTGCCCCAGAAGCTGGAGAATGTCCGCTTCACCGCCGGCAAGCCGCTGGAGGCCGCATCGGTCAAGGCCGCCATCGCCGACGCCGAGGCTCGTCTGGCCGGTCAGGGCCGGCTGCTGGTGCGCCCCTCCGGCACCGAGAAGCTGATCCGCGTCATGGCCGAGGGCGACGACGAGAAGCTGGTCCGGTCGGTAGTCGCCGATGTGGCGGCGGCGGTGAAGGCGGCGGGCTGACATCCCTCTCCGGCGGCGAGAGGTATTTAACCTCCCACCGGCTCGACCGTCAGCGCCACCCGGTCCGGCGCGCCCAACCCGCCCGAGGGGCAGGCCGCCGGCTCGAACTTGAGGTCATGGCAGACCCGCACCTCGCGCAGGCGGTTGCCCGACGCCACGGCGATATTAATGGCGTCCCGCGGCAATCCTGGGTTGGCGGCGGCGAAGGCGTCGCGCAGCTGGCCGGCGGTGGGGCCGCGCGCGCCGGGCGCCAGCGCCGTCGGGTCGGGCTTCTCCAGACCGTCGTACAGCGCCGCCGCCTGCGCGAAATAGGCCTCCGGCGTCTGCCAACCGCAGGTCCCGTGCGCGGCCCACTCATGCTGCACCAGATCGACCGAGGGGGTGCGGCACAGATTGGCCCGGATGGTCGCGTCGCTGACCCGGGTGGCCGGGCGGCAGAAGCGCGGATAGGGCTTGCCATCGGCGTTGGGCCACAGGCCGTGCAGGGTCCAGCCGAAACGGTTCCCGCTGTCGCAGGCCAGGTCGCCCTGGCCGTCGCCGCCCGTTCGACAGGTCTCGGGCATCCAGGTCACCGCCAGCAGGTGATAGCGGATGGTCCGGCCGGCCACGACCTCGTCCGGCCGCACCCGCTCCATCTCGGGTGCGGGCAGGCTCGCCGGCAGGACGCAACTTTCCGCCGCGGCGACTGTGACCGGGTTCGGCGCGGCGACCGGATGATCGACCGGTCTGTCGCAGCCGGCCAGCAGCAGAAGCGGGAGGAACAGGACGGGCCGTCTCATGCGACGGTTCCTGTCACGGCGACTGGCCGGTTGTCGAGCGGAGGGAGTCAACTGCCCCATGGAAAGCAAGGCTTGTGTGGCGCAGTCTGACGCCATGATTCCCCCGCGCACGCCGGCGCCGACGCAGCCCTTCGCGGCCGGAGGCGCCCTGTCCCTGATCCCCGGCCTGATCGCCTGCGCGGCCGTGACGGCGGCGGCCCTCGCCGTACAGGCGCTGGAACTGCGGCTGTTCGGGCGCGGCTGGATCGACGCCATCGTGCTGGCCATCCTGATCGGCGCCGCGGTGCGTTCGGTGTGGACGCCGCCCGCCGCCCTGCGCCCGGGCATCGAGTTCAGCGCCCGCACCCTGCTGGAGATCGCCGTGGTGCTTCTGGGCGCCTCGGTCAGCGCCGCGACGGTGATGGCCATCGGTCCGGGCCTGCTGGCCGGCACGGCCCTGATCGTCGCCCTCGCCATCGGCGCCAGCTACGGGCTCGGCCGGCTGCTGCGCCTGCCGCCCCGGATGGCGGTGCTGATCGCCTGCGGCAACGCCATCTGCGGCAACTCCGCCATCGCCGCGGTGGCGCCGGTGATCGACGCCGACGCCCGCGACGTCTCCGCCGCCATAGCCTTCACAGCCGTGCTCGGCGTGATCGTCGTGCTGACCCTGCCGCTGTTGGGCGTGGCCCTCCAGATGAGCGGCCTGCAGTATGGCGTGATGGCCGGCATGACGGTCTACGCCGTGCCCCAGGTGCTCGCCGCCACCATGCCCGTCGGCGCCGTCGCCACCCAGGCCGGAACCCTGATCAAGCTGGTCCGCGTGCTGATGCTCGGTCCGGTCTGTCTCGGACTGGCCGTCGCGGTCGCCTTGCGCCGCCGGTCGGCGCCCGACGCGGCGACCGACGCTCCTTCCGCCCGCATTCCGCTGCGCCACCTGCTGCCGTGGTTCATCGTCGGCTTCCTGTTGATGATGGGGGCCCGGTCGCTGGATCTGATCCCGGTTTTCGCCCTGCCGGCCCTCGATTGGCTGACCACCGCCCTGACGGTGATCGCCATGGCCGCCCTGGGCCTCAGCACCGACGCCCGCGCCGTCGCCCGCTCCGGCGTCCGCATCGCCGCCGTCGTAACCCTGTCGCTGTTGACCATCATCGGCCTGGCCCTGGGCCTGATCTATCTGCTGGCGCTGGCCTGAGATCGTCGGCCGAACCAGGCCATCCGATACCCTGCCATCCCGGCCAAACCCGGTCAGACCCTGTCATCCCTGTCATCGGCGCGAGCGGATTTCAGCCGGTGCGTCCGCGTCTGACGTATCGCCGTGCTTGAATGTCTCCATCCCCACGGGGACGGTCTTTGACAGTCAGCCGCCGCCGCTTCCGCCCCAGGAAACGGCTCCGCTCCGCCTCGAACGCCGCCGCGCGGCCGTTCGCCAGGGTGCATCAAAGGGTCGGGATGATCGGGTTTCGCGATTTTTCGCCGACCCTGTCACCTCGCCCCGTCAGATTTCCTGATTGTAGGCGCCGATCTCGGGATATTTCGCCAGCCGCGGCTTCACCTCGTCGCGGAACAGGGCCCGCATGTCGTCCTCGGACCGCATGCTCTCGACCACGACGACCAGTTCCGGCTTGTTGGACGAGGCTCGCACCAGCACCCACGACCCGTCCTCCAGATGCACCCGCACCCCGTTGACCGTGATGGCCTCGACGATCTTGCGGCCCAGGATCGACCCGCCGGCCGTCGCCAGAGCCTCGTATTCGGCGACGATGCGAGACAGCACCTCGTACTTCAGCTCGTCGTCGCAGTGCGGCGACATGGTCAGGCTGGTCCAGGCGTCCGGCAGGGCCGCTTTCAGTTCGCTCAGTGTCTTGCCGGGATTGCGGTCCAGCATGGCCAGCACCGCCCCCGCCGCGACGATGCCATCGTCATAGCCGTGGCCCAGCGGGGCGTTGAAGAAGAAATGCCCCGACTTCTCGAACCCGGCCAGCGCGCCCAGTTCGGCGGTCTTGCGCTTGATGTAGCTGTGGCCGGTCTTCCAGTAGACGGTTTCCGCGCCGTTGGCCTTCAGCACCTCGTCGGTCTTGTACAGGCCGGTCGATTTCACATCGACGACGAAGGTGGCGTTCGGGTGCAAGGCCGACAGGTCGCGGCCCAGCATCAGGCCGATCTTGTCGGCGAAAATCTCCTCGCCGGTGTCGTCCACCACCCCGCACCGGTCGCCGTCGCCATCGAAACCCAGCGCAAGGTCCGCGCCCGTCTCGCGCACCCTGGCCGCCATCTGCATCAGCATGGCGTGGTCCTCGGGGTTCGGATTGTATTTCGGGAAGGTGTAGTCCAGCTCGGTGTCCATCTCGATCACCTCGGCCCCCATGCGTCGCAGGGCCTCGGGCGCGAAGGCCCCGGCCGTGCCG
>DASRXE010000011.1:0-10284 GCA_035654315.1 Brevundimonas sp. | reverse complement strand
GAACAGATCCGCGCCCGCGTCGCCGCGCTGGGCGACTGGTTCCACAACATGGACCTGAAGGGCGTGCGCACCGCGCCGGACCATTTTCTCTACGACTACCCGGCCAACAAATTCGCGCGGTTCGAACACGCCATCCCCGCCGACCTGACCGGCAAGAGCGTGCTCGACATCGGCTGCAACGCCGGCTTCTACTCGATCGAGATGAAGCGCCGCGGAGCCGACCGGGTGCTCGGCGTGGACTCTGACGATCGCTACCTCGAACAGGCCCGCTTCGCCGCTGATGTGGAAGCGGCGGACATCGAGTTCCGCAAGCTGTCGGTCTACGACCTGGCGGCGCTGAAGGAGCGGTTCGACCTCGTGATCTTCATGGGGGTTCTATACCACCTGCGGCACCCGCTGCTGGCGCTGGACCTGATCCACGAGCACGTCGCCGACGATCTGCTGCTGTTCCAGTCGATGCAGCGGGGCTCCGATGGAATCTTTCCCGTCGCCGCCGACTACGACTTCAACGACCAGGCCCATTTCGACGAGCCGGGCTATCCGAAGCTGCACTTCATCGAGCACCAGTACGCCCATGACCCGACCAACTGGTGGGCCCCGAACGCCGCGTGCAGCGCCGCCATGCTGCGCAGCGCCGGGTTCGAGATCGTCGACAATCCCGAGAGCGAGGTCTTCCTGTGCCGTCGCGGGCCGCCGCCCGATCTGGGCGCCGTCTATCCGGCGCGCCCGGCGACGAACGGCCACGACAGGAATGGAGGCAAGGCGTGATCGAAGCGGTCAAGGTCTGGAACGAACCGAATAACAAATCGCACTGGGACCCATTGCTCGATCCCGAATGGGACCTGTTCGCGAGCATGACCCGTCTGGCGGGGGAGGCGATCCGCGCCGAAAATCCGGACCTCACCCGCGTGCTCGGCGGCATGTCTCCCATCGATCCGTCCTTCCTGCGGCGGATGAAGAGCAAGGGGGCGCTGGACCATGTTGACGCCGTCGCCGTGCACGGCTTTCCGCTCGACTGGAATTTGTGGCCGATCGACGCCTGGCCGGAAAAGGTCGCCGAGATCCGCGCGGTCACCGACAAGCCGGTCTGGGTCACCGAGGTCGGCGTCTCCTCCTTCGGCTCGGAAGAGGTTCAGGCGTGGGGGGTGAAGAAGACCGCCGACCTGCTGATCGGCCAGGCGCCGCGCATCCACTGGTACAGCCTCTACGATCTGCCGCAGGCGTGGGAGGCGACGACCCGACACAAGGAGGCCGAGGGCTCGTCCTACTACCGGCATTTCCACATGGGTCTGCTGCGCGAGGACGGTTCGCCCAAGCCGGCCCTGGAAGCCTATGCGCCGTACGCTGACCGGATGGGCCTGTGCCAGTGGTTCCATTTCGGAGACCACCGGCTCGATGACGCCGTGGGCTGGTTCCGCCAACTGGGCGTGCGCCATGTGCGGACCGGGCTGTCGTGGGCGGACCGCTACCGGGAGGGCGCACTGGACTGGTTCGACCGCCAGATGGAGGCGCTGGCGGAGTTCGAAACCACCGTCACCTTCTGCTTCACGCCCGAACACCGGGGCGTCGAACCGCACCACACCAGTCCGCCGCAGGTCGCGGAGGAGTTTGCGGAGTTCTGCGCCGAGATGACGGCCCGCTATGCGCCACGCCGTGCGCCGTCCGTCCAAAATCGCATCGTTTCCAGGGAGTTGGCATGAAGATCGGCGTCATCGGCACGGGCTACGTCGGCCTCGTCACTGGGACCTGTCTGGCGAAGCTGGGCCACGAGGTGATCTGCGTCGACGCGGTCACGTCCAAGATCGACCTGCTGAACAATGGCGGTTGCCCGATCTACGAGCCGGGCCTGGACGAGTTGATCCGCGCCCAGCGGCAGGCAGGACGGCTGACGTTCTCGACCGATGTCGCCGCCGTGGCGCCCGACTGCGAGGCGGTCTTCCTCGCCGTCGGCACCCCGCCGGGACCGGACGGGGAGGCGGATCTCGGCTTTATCCACGCGGCTATCCGTGACCTGGCGCCCCATCTCGCCGGCTTCACCGCCGTGGTCACCAAGTCGACGGTGCCGGTCGGGACCGGCGACCGGATCGAGGCGATGCTGGCCGATCTGCGACCCGACGCCGACGTGGCCGTGGTCTCCAACCCGGAGTTCCTGCGCGAGGGCTCGGCCATCGGCGACTTCATGAAGCCGGACCGTATCGTGGTCGGCGCGGACGACTCACGCGCCGGGGAGACGATGCGAAAGGTCTATGCCCCGTTGACCGACGCCGGCGCGCCGTTGCTGCTGACCGACCGCCGCACCTCGGAACTGATCAAATACGCCGCCAACGCCTTCCTTGCCGTCAAGATCAGCTACATCAACGAAATCGCCGACCTGTGCGAGGAACTCGGCGCCGACGCCGTGCGCGTGGCCGAGGGGATGGGGCTGGACGCCCGCATCGGGGCGCGGTTCCTCGACCCCGGCCCCGGGTTCGGCGGCTCCTGCTTCCCCAAGGACACCGACGCCCTGCTCAGCACCGGCCGCGCCGCGGCCGTGCCTCTGCGCGTGGTGACCGCCGCCTCCGAGGCCAATCGCGAGCGCAAGCGGCTGCTGGCCGCACGGGTGGCGGCCGTCGCGGGAGACCTCAAGAACCAGACCGTCGCCGTGCTGGGCCTGACCTTCAAGGCAGGCACGGACGACATGCGTGAAGCGGCCTCGCTGGAGCTGATCCCGGAGTTGCAGCAGCGCGGCGCCCGGGTGCGGGCCTTTGATCCCAAGGGCATGGATGCCGCCCGCGAGTTGCTGCCGGGCGTCGTCTTCTGCCGCGACGCCTATGACGCCGCCAGCGGCGCTTCGGTGGTCGTCATCCTGACCGAGTGGGACGCGTTCCGGACGCTGGATCTCCAGCGGCTGGCGGCGGTGACGGCGACGCCGCTGCTGGTGGACCTGCGCAATCTTTTCGACCCGGCGGCGGCGACCGGGGCGGGCCTGGACTATGTCTCGATCGGCCGGCCCGCCGCCGCGGCCCGGGAGGTGCGTGGCGAGCCCGCCCGGCGATCCGTGGGTTCTGCCCGCGCGGCCGCCTGAGCCGACGCGGACGGCTAGACCATTTTTGCTTCAGGTCGAATCGACCTGAATCCAAAAAATGGTCCAGTTTCAAGCGGAGCGAAATCTGAGCCGGGTCCGACTGCGTCCAACTCAACCGATTTCGCTCTAGCGCCCGCGGTCCGCGTCGCCCTCCGCCGTCTGCCGCAGCATGGCCTCCGCGTCGACATCCGGGTTGGATGGCTTGTCGCCGCCAGGGGCGAAGCTGGAGTCCTCCGGGTCGTGGGCGCCCGGCCGCGCCACCGCCGCACGCAGCGACGGATCGGTGCGGCCTTCGAGGTTCGTCGGCGGCGGGGCGTCGGGATCGATGTCCTGTGTCACGCCCTCGCCGCCGGCGCTGGTCGTGCGCGTACCGGAGGCGTTGACCGGCCCCTCGCCGGCGACCTTGTTGCGCTCGTGGTGACCGGCCTTGCCTGTTTCGTTGAAGCCGCCCTGTTCCGCCATCATCGATCTCCTCAGCGGGCTTCGCGCAGGTGGTCGGACAGGATCTCGTTCATTTCGAACATCGAGACGCGATCCTTGTGAAAGACCGCCTTCAGCTTGTCGTCGGCCCTGATCTCCTGGCCGTCCTGAAGATCATTCCTCTTGATGTAGTCCCACATGCCGCTGACCACGTCGGCGCGACCCATGGGGCCGCCGCCGACGACCTCGGCCAGTTCCTCCGACAGGGTCAGGGGGCGATGCAGGCCGTCGTTCTCCTCCCCGGCGCCGGGCCCTTCCTTCTGTGCCATATCCGATCTCCTCTAGGGGTTGGTGAGAGGATTCAGCGCTGTGCGGGTCCGGAGCTCCTGGCCGCGGCGCAGCACTCATCCGTGGGGGTTGTGGTTCCGTTCCCGTCAGGTTTCCGGTGAAGCAACCGGCAAGAGCCGCGGAAGTTCGCGGGCGCGCGATATTAACTTGCGGATGGCGCTCGCCCGTCGCGGCCGGACTCCCGCAACCGCGTCCGGCTCACGATTGGGAACTCCGCTCCCTCACTCCGGTTGGCGTCAACGACGAGGGATTCATGGAACAGATCGACGGCGACAGCAGGGCGGCGCACGGGGCCAGCGACGATCGGCTGAACCGGATTCGCGCGCTCCTTGCACAGGCCGAGAACCTCGGGCGTCCCAGCGAAAAAGTTCTGGACGACATAGTCGCGATCATCGGGATGCGCGGGCCGGAAGCGACATCCCAGGACCCGCCCGGCTGAACCATCTGGCGCGCAGACGGCGGATCCTCCGGGATCCCCGCCGTTTGGAACTCCCGCGAAAGGGTCGGGTTGACCAGCGTCATTTGCTGGAGTTTGCCATGCCTTCACCTGATCCCGCACCCGCTCCCCGTCCGTCCACGCCGCCCCGATTCAAGGGTCGCGCCGCCGTGGTGACCGGAGCCGCGAGAGGTATCGGCCGCGCCATTGCGATCGCGCTGGCCCGGGAGGGTTGCGATCTGGTTCTGGGGGACGTGCTCGACGGCCTCCCGGACGGCACGCCCTATCCGAAGGCGACCGCGGAGGACCTCGACTTCACGGTCAGGTCGGCCGAGGCGGAAGGCGTTCGCTGCGAGGGGCTGAAGGTCGACGTGGGCCAGGCCGGGGAGGGCGCCCGCCTGATCGCGCACGCCCGCGAAACCTTCGGCCGGCTGGATTTCCTCGTCTCCAACGCCGGGGTAACGCTCGAGGGCAAGATCGTCGACATGCCGGCCGAGGCCTTCGCCACGGTCCTGAACAACAATCTCACCGGGACCTTCCACGTGATGGCCCCGGCGCTGAAACTCATGACGGCCGCGGGCCGCGGGCGGATCGTCTGCATCGGCAGCGGCGCGAGCAAGCATGCGGAAGAGGAGGCCGCGCCCTATGTGGCCTCCAAATTCGGCCTCGTCGGCCTCGCCAAGACGGCGGCGCTGGAGGCGGCGAAAAGCGGGGTCACGGTCAATGTCGTCCTGCCCGGGCCGACCGACACCCTGATGATGTCCAGCGAGACCCGCCTGCGCCAGGCGGCGCCCGACAAACCCGACCCGACGCGGGAGGACTATCTGGAGGCGAAGAAGGACGCCACGCCCATGGGCCACGCCTGGGTGAAGCCGGAGGACATCGCCAACGCCGTGCTCTTCCTGCTGAGTGACGAGGCGCGGTTCATCAGCGGCGACACTCTCAGCGTCGACGCCGCCGACTGCGCCAACTGGAGCTGACATGACCCGTCCGGTCGTCGCCTGGCCCAGTCCGGACGGCCTGGCGCCGCAGGTCGTCGCCGCGCCCGAAGCGCCGCCGCCGGCAAGGCTGGGGCGACCGATCCTGATGGTCGTCGGGGCGGTCGGCCTGTTCGCGGCCGCCGACGTCTTTGCGAAACAGCTGAGCGCGGACTATCCGGCGCTGCAGGTGGCCTGGGTGCGCTACGCCCTGCTGGCCGCCGTGGCCGCGCTGCTGGCGCAGCGGATCGGAAGCCGATCCCTGCGCCCGTCCAAACCCCGACTGCAGCTGCTGAGGGGTCTGACCCTGCTGGGCTCCGGCGTTCTGTTCATTCTCGGCCTCGGCGGCCTGGGAGTGGCCGAGGCGACGGCCGTGTCCTTCGTCACGCCCGCGCTCGTCACCGCCCTGTCCATTCCATTGCTGGGCGAGGTGGTGCATCTGCGACGGTGGACCGCCCTGCTGATCGGCCTTGCCGGCGTGATGGTCGTGCTCAGGCCGGGAGGCGAGGCGTTCCAGCCGGCGGCCGTGTTCCCGCTGGGATCCGCCGCCTGCGGTGCGTTGATGGTGATCCTGACCCGCCGCATCGGCTCGGACGATCCGACCGAGACGACCCTGCTGTGGTCGGCCGGTATCGGCTTTCTGGCCCTGTCGACGACGGCTGTCGTCTGGTTCGAACCGATGGACGTCCGGGCCCTGGCGATCGCCGCCGCGATGGGCGGGCTGTACGCCGTCGGCCAGTACCTGCTCGTCCAGGCCTATCGTCAGGGCGAGGCGTCGATGCTCGCCCCCTTCTCATACGCCCAGATCCTCTTCGCGACCGCACTCGGGGTGACGGTGTTCGGCGCCGTGCCGGACGCCGTGTCGCTCGCCGGCATGGGCCTGATCGTACTCGGCGGCGTCTACACCCTGTATCGCGAAGGCGTGCTGGCGCGGCTCAGGCTCAGAGCAGCTCGAGCTCGGCGCGGTCTGCGCCCTGCCGTGCGATGAGCCGCGCGGGCCGGCCGCGGATCCACAGCCGCTCGATCTCGATCGCATCCCAGCCCTTCGGCAGCACCACCGGCCGCCGGGGCCAGGCGGCGGGGTCGCCGTCGTCGATCTCCAGCCCGGCATAGCCGTAGATCAGGCCGAGCAGCAGGCCGCCCAGATTGGCGAAGAACGGGCCCGCCGGGACCTGGCTGTCCTCATGATCCAGCCGGTATTCCAGACACTGGTGGAACCGGGGGTGGTCGTAGGCGGCATAGCCCTCCTCGAACAGCTTCAGGGCCAGATCGCGGTCTCCCGCCATACAGGCCCAGACGCTGTAGAGAGCCGGCAGCATCGGCGCGCCCACATACCTCGGCCAGAGGGCGAGGTAGAACTCCAGCGTCTTCCGCCGCTGCGCCTCCGGGGTCGGATAGTCGTACGGAAACAGCCCCGCCAGCGGGGACGGGGTCTCGCCCTTCGGTTCGTCGACGCGATAGCCGTCGTGGGCGGCGATGACCCCGTCGGCCCGCGTCGGCAGGTAGAGATCGCGCAGCGTCTCTGTCCAGGACAGCGGTATCTGACGGTTCAGTCGCTCCGCCATGCCGATCGCCCGTCGCAGTATCTCCGAGCCGGCCATCAGGCTGAAGGCGTCGTTGTCCGGCGGACTGGGCACTTCGGCCGGCCCCATGGCGCGCAGCATCTCCACCCCGCGTGCGGTCCGGGTAGTGCGGCTGACGAACCAGTCGGCGACTCCCTGGACGACAGGCCAGGCATCCTCCGCGAGGAAGGCCTGGTCGCCGCTGATATCCGCATAGAGGGCGAACGCCCGCGCCACGTGCAGCGATACGTGATCCTCGCTATGGGCCGCCGATCCCTCTCCGGGGGCCGATTCCTGGCCGGTCGTCGGTGCGGCCTGCCAGGGAAACTGCACGCCGTCCCGATCCGACAGCCGCGCCGTCGACCGCGCCGCCGGCAGGGTCCGGCTTCGAAAACCCAGCATCGCCCGCGCCGCCTGCGGCTGCACCACCATCACCGGCGGCAAACAGAACGCCTCCACGTCCCACATCACATGCCCGAAATAGTAGTGGTAGTCGTGCCAGGTCGCGAGACCGAAGACCGAAGTCGACGACGGCGAAGCGGGGTGGACGGAACTGTTCAGATAGAAGAAGGCCGCGTCGATCAGGGACTGGTGCTCAGGTTCGGCGCCCCTGACGACGATCCGGCTTTTCCACAGTTCGCCCCAGGCTTCGCGGTTGCATCGCCTCAGCTCGTCGAAGCCGGTAGCCCGGCCCCGCGCGAGGCGTCGAACCGCCTCCTCATCGGGACGAGCATGAACGATGGAGGGTGTCAGCGCCGCCATTTGTCTAAGCCGAAGCGGCCGATCGGCCCGGACGCGAGCCCGGTGTTCGGTCACCAGCGGACCGGAGGCGTCCCACGGCCGTACGCCGTGCTCATCGGCATCGGTCGTCAGTTCCGCCAGCAGCGCAACGCCGCACTGGCTTATGCCGCCCTCGGTCTCCCACAGCAGAGAGCCGTCGCAATGTGATCCGGCCTCGCCGGGAGTGTCTGCCCGGCGGCGCGCAATCCGGCCCCGCACGCCATCGATGGCGACCACCGCGCGAAAGCCGAGCTCACAGGCTGCGTCAGGAACCGCCTCCACCTCCTGCAACACCAGCGACGGCGCGCTGCGGCTGGCGAAGGTCGTGACCCGCACCTCGACCGAAACCCCGCGCGCCGAGAACCGGAACCGGCTGGTCAGCTCGCCGCAACTGAAGTCGTAGCTCTGACGGAGATCGGTCACCGTCCACGGCTGATCGCTCAGCCAGACTCCGTTGACCGAGATGTCGCCAGCGAGCGGATAGGGCGCCGCCGCGGCCGCCTCGATGCGGCTCTCCGGGTGCTCTCCGGCCAGACCGCTGACCAAGGCCATTCCCGCCCTCAACGGCATCTCCCGAACCCGCAGACCGATCAGCCCGTTGCTGACATAGGCCGGCAGGTCCCCGTCGCGCGGACCCGCGGCGTCCGGCGGGTTGATTGGAAACCTTCCCTCACTCATTCCCTTGACCTCTGAGGCGATGGTGGCCGCGCGAGACGCCGCCGCGCCCCTGAAACCGTTCGGGGCTCATCATGATCGAGCGGAGGACGGCGTACGGGCGCACATGTGGGCAACACCCGATGAGCGCGGCTGTTCCGAAGCCGACGATGGCGGCAATCCATTGCGGTTCCGCAACCCGGCTCCACCCTGGCCGTGTCAGGCGTCCGACCCGGGACATCCGGAACAAGCCCGCGGGCGGTCCCGTTATCCTCGGACAGCAAGGAGACCGCCATGCCGCATCAAAACGTCGATTCCGCCAAGGGTACGGCCCAGAACGCCGCCACCGATCCCGTCGGCCCCGGCGACCAGACGCGGGCGGGAGGCGAGGCCTTGCGTCCGGAACCGCGCTCCTACGCGGCCCCCGACGTGAACGAGTCGTCCCTCGCGCCGCCTGCGGCGGGCGAGGTCGCCGACTACATGGACGAGGGCGATCCGATCGGGGCCGATGACGTGCAGCAGGGCGCCACCAACGCCAACCGGCCGGAACGCACCGAGAAGCTGCTCGGGCAGGGACCGAAAACCCGGGCGGGCAATCGCAACCGGGTGAAGTCGGGCTCCGCCGACGGCCGCTGAGCCGGCGGCCCGCCGACGCCCTTCCGGTCTGGCCGCCGCCGTGGTTCAAGACGGCATGCGCCCCCCAGTTCTGATAATCACCGCGACCCTCCTGCTCACGGGCTGCGGGGGCGCCGTGGGCGAATTCGGGGCGGGCGTCGGGGCCGCGGCGACCGCGCCGCTTGAGGATCTGAACCTGCGCCGTCAGCACATACCGACGGTCCTGCTGCAGGCCGAAGCCAATCCCTACGACCTGCGCAACCTGAATCAGTGCTCGACCATCGGGGCCGAGATCGCCCGTCTCGACGAGGCGCTGGGCCCCGACATGGACGAGCCCCCGGCGCCCGACGGTTCGTCCCTCGGCGAACGCGCGTCCGACGCCGCCTCGAGGGCCGCGCTCGACGCCATTCGCGACGCCAGCACGGATTTCATCCCGGGCCGAAGCTGGATCCGTCGCCTGTCCGGGGCCGAGCAGCACAGCCGGCACGTCCAGTCGGCGATTCAGGCCGGCCGCATGCGCCGGGCCTTCCTCAAGGGCGTCGGGATGAACCGCAACTGCGCGCCGCCGGCGGCGCCGGCGTGGTTCCGGCCGCGGGGCGCTAGCCGCCGCTAGGAACCTGCCGGGCGTGGAAGTCGCGGCGGAACGCCTCGAACCGGCCCTCCGCGATCGCTGTCCGCATCGCCGCCGTCAGGGCCTGGAAGAAGGCGATGTTGTGCCAGCTCAGCAGCACCTTCCCGAGAATCTCGTCGGCGCGGATCAGGTGATGCAGGTAAGCCTTTGAATAGTCGGTGGAGGCGGGGCAGGGGACGTCAAGGTCCAGCGGGTCCTGGTCCTCGGCGAAGCGGGCGTTCTTCAGATTGATCGGCCCGTTCCACGTCCAGGCCTGCCCGTGGCGGCCGGCCCGCGTCGGCAGGACGCAGTCGAACATGTCCACGCCGCGCCACACCGCCTCGACCAGGTCGACCGGCTTGCCGACGCCCATCAGGTAGCGCGGGCGGTCGGCGGGCAGCATCTCGGGGGCGTAGTCCAGCACCTCGCACATGGCCTGATGACCCTCGCCCACCGCCAGGCCGCCGATGGCGTAGCCGTCGAAGCCGATCGCCTGCAGCCGTTCCGACGACTCCCGCCGCAGGTTTTCGAAGGTCGAGCCCTGCTGGATGCCGAACAGCGCCTGCGCATCACGCGTCCCGAAGGCGTCTTTCGAACGTTGCGCCCAGCGCGCCGACAGCTCCATGCCGGAGCGGGCCCGGGCCTCCTCGGCCGGCCAGGCGACGCATTCGTCCAGTTGCATGACGATGTCCGAGCCCAGCCGGTCGGCCTGGATTTCGATCGACCGCTCCGGCGTCAACACGTGCTTGGAACCGTCGATATGGCTGGAAAACGTCACCGCCTCCTCGCTCAGCTTCGAGATGCCGGACAGCGACATC
>DASRXE010000010.1:0-12103 GCA_035654315.1 Brevundimonas sp. | reverse complement strand
CTTGCCCCCCGGCGTTGACCCCACTAGGTTCCGCCGCCTCCCGATGCGCCGCGTGGCGCGCCTGTTCCGGACGCCTTGATGGCCGTGCACTACCTCGAATTCGAAAAGCCGATCGCCGATCTGGAGGCGAAGATCGAGGAGTTGAACCTGCTCTCCGCGACCTCCGGCTCGTTCGACGCCGAGGTCGAGGGCCTGCGCAAGAAGGCCGAGCAGCTCCGGAAGAAGACCTACGCCGCCCTCGACCCGTGGATGAAGACCCAGGTCGCCCGCCACCCCCAGCGGCCGCATTTCGTTGACTATGTCGAAGGCCTGTTCACCGATTTCGTCGAGCTGAAGGGCGACCGTCAGTTCGGCGACGATCAGGCCATCCTCGGCGGCCTGGCCCGCTTTCGCGGTTCGCCCGTGGTGGTCATGGGCCACGAGAAGGGCCACGACACCCAGACCCGCCTGACCCACAATTTCGGCATGGCCCGCCCCGAGGGCTACCGCAAGGCGGTGCGGCTGATGGACCTGGCCGAGCAGTACGGCCTGCCGGTGCTGACCTTCGTCGACACCGCCGGCGCCTATCCCGGCCTCGGCGCCGAGGAGCGCGGCCAGGCCGAGGCCATCGCCCGCTCGACCGAGCGCTGCCTGACCCTCGGCGTGCCCTCCATCGCCACCGTCACCGGCGAGGGCGGCTCGGGCGGGGCCATCGCCATCGCCGCCGCCGGCCGGGTGCTGATGCTCGAACACTCGATCTATTCGGTCATCTCGCCCGAGGGCGCCGCCGGCATCCTGTGGCGCGACGGGGCCCGCGCCCGCGACGCCGCCATGGCCATGAAGATCACGGCCCCCGACCTGATCGAGCTCAAGATCGTCGACCGCATCATCCCCGAGCCGGTCGGCGGCGCCCACGCGGACCCCGAAGCGGCCATCGCCAACGTCGGCGACGTCCTGGCCGAGGAACTGGCCGCCCTGTCGACCCTCTCGCCGGACCAGATTCGCAAGGCCCGGGCCGACCGCTTCTACGCCATCGGCCGCCTGGGCTGACTGATTTGGTTAACGTTTCAGCGACGGATGTCTGGCAACGCTCGTCGATATTCGAGTTGCGGTGGGCGATTCGGTCAGGACGCGCGTGATGAGTACTGTCGGCGAGGCGCTGCGTGAGACCGCCATCATCAATCTGACCGGTGCGGTCACCATGGTCGTTGACGACTCGTCCTTCTCCGCCGAGATCACCACAAGCGCCCTCCTGGGCTTCGGCATCCGCACCCGCTATTTGTGTCGCAGCGCTCCCGAAGCGATGGCGATCCTGGGCGACAGCGAGGTCGACCTGCTGGTGGTCGATTGCGAGATGCCCGGCATGGACGGCTTCGAACTGGTCAAGTGGCTGCGCCGCTCGGGACCGCCGAACGCCTTCGTCCCGGTGATCATGACCGCCGCCCACATCCGTCGTTCGATGGTCAACAAGGCCCGCAACTGCGGCGCCAACTACATCGTCACCAAGCCGTTCAGCGCCTCCAGCCTGCTCGAGCGGATCGTCTGGGTGGCGCGGGACAGTCGCCCCTTCCTGGAGGTTGGCGAGTATTTCGGCCCGGATCGCCGGTTCCGGGAGGGCGACCCTCCCGGTGAGGAGCGCCGTTCCGACGTCATCCGCCGGGCCGAGTTCGAAGCCCGGAAAGCCGTCGCCGCGACCGAGGCCGCCCAGTGACCGTCATCACCCATTCCCGGCGCCAATCTCGCCTCGCCAAGCTGATCGACAGCGCCGGCGGCGTCACGGTCGGCGTGGCCCTGACCCGCGCCCGCGAGAACATCGCCGCCCTTCGCGACCGCGGCGTCGAGGAGATCGCCTGCCGCCTCGAGGAACTGAGCGCCGTCCGACCGCCCTCCGATCCCGAGGAGATCACCCGCACCCTCCAGCAGGTCTACCGCTCCGCCAACCACCTGATCGACGCGGCCGCGCCGTTCGGTTTCGAGGAGCTGTGCGCCGTCGCCATCAGCCTCTGCGACGTCGTCGACCGGGTCGGCGATGACGCCTCGCCGGACTGGCGGATCATCGACGTCCACATCCAGTCCCTGCGCCTGCTCAACGGCCTGCCCGCCGACGCCGCCGAGGAGCGCCGCCAGGTCCTCGACCACCTCTCGCGCATGGTCGCGCGGAAGCTGGGTGAACCGGGCTGACCGGCTCGCCGTACGCCTATGGCTGGTCCCAGGGCGAACGAGAACAGTCGCCGTAATAGGCGATCGCGTGGGTCGGCGTGTACCAGGTGCAAAGTTTCGCGTCGGCCGCCTGCTGCGCATTCCGGGCCGCGAGCTCCTCGTTGGTCAGGGGACGGTTCAGGTCGTCCATGAACTCGTTGAAGTCGCTCGCGCAGCCCGAAAGCGTCATCGCCGCCGCGGCGACTCCCAGAACCATCCACGATCTGCCCGACATGATTCACCTCCCCCGCCGGCTTGAAGAGGTCCGGAATTAGGTCGCCCGGGCGCACGCGGTCAACGGCGTCGCGAATGACGTTTCCTGACACCGCCCCCGCGGATCAGGCCGGCTGAGGGCCCGCCTTGGCGCCCCGCGTCTGCTTGCGCCACAGCGCCGCGTATTCCCCGCCCTGCCGCGCCACCAGTTCGTGGTGCGCCCCGCGCTCGACGATCCGGCCGCCCTTCAGCACCAGAATCTGGTCGGCGTCGGCGATGGTCGAAAGCCGGTGCGCCACCACCAGCGTGGTGCGTCCGCTGCGGGCCCGGCGCAGCGTCTTCTGGATCGCCGCCTCGGTGCGGCTGTCCAGGGCGCTGGTCGCCTCGTCGAGGATCAGGATGCACGGATCGGCCAGCAGGGCCCGGGCGATGCCGACGCGCTGACGCTCCCCGCCCGACAGCTTGAGCCCCCGCTCGCCGACCATGGTGTCCATGCCCTGCGGAAGCCCCCGGATGAAATCGTCCAGCTCGGCCGCGTCGGCCGCCGCCCAGATCGCCGCCTCGTCGGCGTCAGGCCGGGCGAAGCCGATATTGGCGCGGATGGTGTCGTTGAACAGCGCCACGTCCTGCGGCACCAGCGCCACCGCCGCGCGCAGCGATTCCTGGGTCACCGCCCGTGCGTCCAACCCGTCGATCAGCACCCGCCCCTCCTGCGGATCGAGCAGGCGCAGGGCCAGCTTGACCACGGTCGACTTGCCCGATCCCGACGGCCCGACCAGCGCCGTCGTCGTACCCGGCGGCGCAAGGAAGCTGACGCCTTCCAGCCCGTTGGCCCGGGCGTCGTGGCGGAAGCCGACCTGTTCGAAGGCCAGGGCCGCGCCGCGGGCGTCCGCCGGTCGCGGCAGCGGCGCCGCATCCGGGGCGTCGGCCACCTGCGGCGTCTGACGCGTCACCTTCAGCATCTCCTCCATGTCTATGAAGGATTGACGGATTTCGCGGTACGCGAAGCCCAGGATGTTCAGCGGCGCGTACAGGGAGATCATGATCAGCACCGCCGCCATAACGTCGCCCGGGCCCATCCGCCCCGCCGCCGCCTCGAACCCGGCCATCACCGCCATGACGGCGAGGCCCAGGTTCATGATGGTCGCCTGGATGATGTTCAGAAGGGCCAGCGAACTGTTGGCCTTCAGCGCCGCCCGCGTGTAGTCGCCCAGCGCCTGGTCATAGACCCGCGCCGCCCGCGCTTCGGCTCCGAACGACTTGACCGTCTCGTAGTTGAGCAGGGCGTCGACCGAGACCCCCGCCGCCTGGGTGTCGGCCGCGTTCATCTCACGGCGATGCTCGATGCGCCAGTTGGACAGGGCGAAGGTGCTGATGGCGTAGATCGCCACCACGGCCACCGCCACGGCCCCGAAGCGCCAGTCGTACTTGCCGGCCAGCACCCCCGCCGCCAGCACCAGCTCGACCCCGGTCGGGATCAGGTTGAAGGCGAGGATGCGCATCAGGAAATCGACCGCCCGCGCGCCCCGGTCCATCGTCCGCGACAGCGAGCCGGACCGCTTGGTCTGGTGGAAGTCGAGCGACAGGCTCAGCGCGTGGGCGAAGGTCTCGGTCGCCGCCGTTCGCTGGGCCGCCGACCGCACCGGCGCGAAGACCACGTCCGACGCATTGGGCGCTATGGCCGACAGCAGGCGCACCAGGGCCCAGCCGATGGCGAACCCTGCGAAGCCCCACGCCAGGGCGACACCCGTCCCCTGCCCCGCCGCCAGCCGGTTCACGGCCGCGCCCAGCACCAGCGGCGCCAGCACGCCCAGCGCCTTGCCGCCCAGCGTCATGCCGATCGCCGCGGTCAGCCTGAGGCCCAGCTGCGGCGCATTCGAGCGCCGCACCAGCCGCATCAGGTCCAGCAGCGCACGCCCGGTCGGCGGCCCTTGCGGGGGCTCGGCTGGAGGCGCGCCCTGCGCCGCCTTCGCCACTGAATCCCCTCGCCGCCCGCTCCGCTCGCCCAGTCTCGCCATGGCGACCATATGGCCCGCGCCGCACCGCTTCGCAAAGGCCCGGCTCAGATACGTCCGGTCAGCGAAGCCCACACCAGCCGCAGGCGTTTCACGGCCTCGCTCTCGGCCGGGTTTGTAAGGGTGGCGTGGACGACCGCCGGGAAGGCGGCCACGGGGAGCGCCCGCAGGGCTGTCCTCGCCACGGGCCTGAGCGCCGCCGCCTCCTGCGCCCGTCCGGTCTGCGCCAGACCCCAGACCCGGCCCGCCTCGACCACGGCGGAGTCATGGCCCGGTCCGGCCAGGATCCGCACCGCCGCCTGCATCGGGCCGACGTAGAAGGCGTCAAGGTCATGCGCGTCGCCGTGCACCCGGCCGATGTGGGCTTCAATCAGGGCGTCGAACGGAGCCCGCTCCAGCCCGCGCCGGGCCGCCGCGTCGGTGAGCGCCTCAAGCACCGGATGGCCCTTGCGCGGCACGCCCTTGAACGCCCCGTCGACCTGCTCGCGCCACCAGGCGTAGCGCATCTCGGCCAGCAACGGCTGCGTCACCCGGGTCGGAATGGCCAGCAGTTCGGCCTCCAGGGCGTAGAGGGCGATCAGGTCCGCCCGCGCCCGCGCGTCAGCCACGAACCGGCTCGACAGCCAGCGGTCGAGGTCGGCCGCGCGGACCTGCTCGTCCAGCGATGAGCCGGGATCAGCCAAACAGGGTCTGATACATCGCCATCGAGGTCAGCATCGGCAGCGACAGCAGCATGTTGATGCGGCTCGCCAACATGGCGAGACGGGCCGCCTTCGCTTTGGCGTCATCCTCGACCGCGACGATCCCGAGGGCCCGCTTCTGGTTCGGCCAGATCACGCCCCAGACGTTGAGGAACATGATGATAGCCAGCCAGACGCCGATGCCCATGAGGGTGTAGCCCTTCTGGTCGTCCGTCAGGCCGCCGGCGAGGCCGAAGGTCAGCACCTCGATGGCGTAGGCGTGGCCGCGGCTGAACGCCAGCGCGAGGCCGGCGAGCACCGTGGCCAAGGCCGACCAACGGAACCAGAACAGCGCCTCCGGGGCGATATGCTTGCCGATCGCCGGCTTCAGCTCGGCCGGGATCGACGGCATGACCCGGATCTGGACGAAGTTGAAATACCACAGCAGGCCGATCCACAGGATCCCTGCGAACACATGGGTCCAGCGGAACACCGCCTGCCAGACCGTCATGTCGCTCCACTCGCGTCCAGACACCTGGACAAACGCGAAGATCATCACCCCCGCCAGCACGAGGCTCAGCAGGACGGTGTTGCGGAAGTTCGAAAGCAGTTTGCCAAACATGTCGAACGCCCCTCCCCGGGCGAGAATCGTTTGAAGCGCGACCATAGCGCTTTTCCTCTCCCTTGCGCAGCGATGGGGAGGGGGACCGCGAGCCGAAAGGCGGCGCGTCGCAGGCAAGCGGTGGAGGGACTGGCGCCCTGCGTTCGCCCTCGACGGGCCGGCCCCTCCGTCTCGTCGCCGCGCTCCGATCCGCCTCCCCGCTCTGCGGGGAGGAGACCTACGGCTGGCTCGCCATGCCCAGCTTGATCGGCTTGGCGTCGTCGGACGACCCGCCGCGGTTGACGCCCCACAGAAGGATGACCGGCGCGCCGACATAGATCGACGAATAGGTGCCGACGATGATCCCGAACATCAGCGCGATGGAGAAGCCGAACAGGGCCTCGCCGCCGAACACCGCCAGCGCCGCCAGAACCATGATGGCCGTCACCCCGGTGATGATGGTCCGCGACAGGGTCTCGTTGATCGACAGGTCGATCACCTCGCGCAGCGGCATGGTCTTGTATTTGCGCAGGTTCTCCCTCAGGCGGTCGAACACCACGACGGTATCGTTCATCGAATAGCCGATGACGGTCAGGATGGCCGCGACCATGTTGAGGCTGAACTCCAGCCGCATCAGCACGATCAGTCCGAACACCAGGATCACGTCGTGCAGCAGGCCGATCACGGCGCCGAAGCCGAACTGCGGCTCGAACCGGAACCAGATGTAGACGAACATCAGCAGGACCGCGAGGCCCAGCGCCATCAGGCCGGACCTGAACAGCTCGCCTGACACCTTCGAGCCGACGACGGCGACGCCCGAGTAATTCACCTCGCCGACCGCCTGGGTGATGGCGGTCTCGACCTGCTGGACGACCTGCGTCTGGTCGCGGCCGTCGGGAATCTGGAAGCGGACGATGGCCGTCGAGCCGTCGTTCACATCCGTGCCGCGCCGGGCGATGCCTTGCACCCCGACGTCGCCCAGACCGACTTCGCCGACCGCGGCGCGCAGCTCATCCAGCGGGATCACCTGCCCGGCCGGCTTGGAAACCTCGATCGAGGCTCCGCCGCGGAAGTCGATGCCCATGTTCAGGCCGGGATAGAAGCAGCCGATGATCGAGGCGATGCACAGGATCACCGACAGGGCGCCGAACGCCTTTGCGAATTTGACGAAATGCAGGTTCGTGCGAACCGGCAGCACTTTGATCAGGGGCCATCCACGCATCGCCATCACTCCGCGATCGGCAGTTTTTTGGGCTTGGTGGCCTTCAGCCACCAGGCCAGTCCGACCTGGGCGACCAGAACGGCCGACAGCATCGAGGTGAAGACGCCGATAGTCAGCGTCCAGGCGAAGCCGCGCACCGGCCCGGCTCCGAAGATGAACATGATCAGCGCCGCCACCAGGGTCGTCAGGTTGGCGTCGACGATGGTGCCCATGGCCTTGTTGAAGCCGGCGTCGAGCGACGCGATGACCGACCGACCGGCCCGGGCCTCGTCCCGCATCCGTTCATAGATCAGCACGTTCGCGTCCACGGCCACGGCGAAGGTCAGCACCAGACCGGCGATGCCGGGCAGGGTCAGGGAGGCTCCGGTCATCGACATGGCGGCGATGATCAGCAGGCCGTTCAGCACCAGGCCGATGATCGAGATGCCGCCGAACAGGAAGCCGTAGGACAGCAGCATGAAGACGACGATGATCACCGCGCCGATGGCGGTCGACAGGGCGCCCGCGGCGACGGCGTCGGCGCCCAGTTCGGCGGTCACCGTCCGGCGTTCCTCGACCTTCAGCGGCGCCGGCAGGGCCCCGCCGTTCAGCAGGTTCACCATCTCCGAGGCTTCCTCGATGGTGAAGCTGCCCTCGATGATGCCCGAGCCGCCGGTGATGGCGCTGTTGATGCGCGGGGCAGAGATCACCACCCCGTCGAGGATGATGGCGAAGGGCCTGCCAATGTTGGCCGCCGTGGCCTCGCCGAAGCGTCGGGCTCCGGCGCCGTCGAAGCGGAAGCCGATGGCGGTCTGGTTGTTCTGGTCCGTGGTGACCTCGGCCCGGGTCAGGTTCTCGCCCGACACCAGGATGCGCTTCTTGACCAGATAGGGCACGCCGTTGGCGTCCGGCACCACCATCGCATCGGGCGGCGGGAATCCGGCCAGCGCCTCCTCGAGCGAGTTCTCGACGTCGACCATCTGGAAGGTCAGCTGCGCCGTCTTGCCGATCAGCCGCTCCAGTTCCGCGGGATTGCTCTCGCCGGGCGCCTGGATGACGATCCGGTCAGCGCCCTGCCGGGTCGGGTTGATCTCCTTGGTGCCGCTGGCGTCGAGACGCCGGCGCACCACCTCGATGGACTGGCTGACGGCGTTGGAGGCCATCGAATCCATCGCCTCCTGGGTGAAGGCGTAGCGGATACGGTCGGCGCCCTGGCGCTGCACGGTGCGGTCGGCGGCCTGACCGCTTCCGCCCATCAACGGCCGCATCGCGTCCAGCGCCCGCCCCATGGTCGCCGGATCGGCCAGCGTCACCACGACGCCCGCCTCTTCCTGCGTGATGCCGGAGATCTCGATCCCCTCCTCGCCCAGCACCGTGCGCGCGTCTTCGCCGAGGTTGGTCAGGCGCTTTTCGCGCATCGCCGCCACATCGACTTCCAGCAGCAGGTACGAGCCGCCCTGCAGGTCGAGGCCCAGGTTGACCCCGCTCTTCGGCAGCCAACCCGGCAGGGCCGCCTTCTGCTCGGCGGTCAGCACGTTCGGATAGGCGAAGAACACCCCGAACACGAACGAAAGGGCGAGAAGGATGACCTTCCAGCGCGACAGATGGATCATGCGGGCTTCCCCGACCTTTCAGAGCGCCGTGATCAGGCCTTGGTGACTTGCTTGGTGTCGTTGGCGGCGACGCCGGTGCGATCGCGCACCTGAGTGATCATCGCCTTGACGACGCGCACGTTCACGCCCTGGGCGATCTCGACCATGGCCTCGTCGTTCTCGACGCGGGTCACCTTGCCGATCATGCCGTTGGACATGACCACGGTGTCGTTGCGCTTCAGGCCCGAGATCATCGCCTGGTGCGCTTTCATCTGCTTCTGCTGCGGACGGATCATCAGGAAGTAGAAGAGGATGATGACCGGGACGAAGAAGATCAGGGTCCCGAACGGACCCGCCATGAGTTCCTGCACGATAATCTCCGCATGCGCCGGAACGCCTCGCGGGCGCCCCTCGAAAATAAGGCGCGGAACCTAGGGCGCGTCGGCGCACATTGCAACGCGCCGCTTGGGCGTACGCCGCCGGCGTGCGTCAGCGCGGCAACACCGTCAGCGGATCGATCGCATTCGGCTCGTCGCCGCGCATGCGCCAGGTCTCGAAATGGATCGAGGGCCGGCCGTCGCCGGCGGTCGTGCCAACGGTGCCGATGGCCTGCCCGGCCTGCACGTCGTCGCCGTCGCGCACCAGCGCCGAGCCCAGGTGGCCGTAGACCGAACGCCAGCCGTCGCGGTGCACGATCAGCACGGTCAGACCCTGCCCCGCCAGATCGTCACCGACATAGCCGACCCGTCCGGCCGCCGAGGCGCGGACCTCGCTCCCCTCCGGCGCGCCGATGTTCACCCCGTTGTTGCGCTCGCCCATGCCGACCGGGCCGAAGCGCCGCAGGATGTCGCCGCGCACCGGCCAGTCCAGCATCACCGTCGTCGCCGGCGGCGGGCTCGTCGGCCCGGCCGTGGCGGCGGGCTCGCGCGACGGCGGCACGGGAGCCGGCGCCGCGGTCGGCAGCGGCGGAGGAGGCGGCGGCGGCGGAACGCCGGCGTCGGGCACATAGACTCCCGTCGGCGACGGTCCGGTGGCGTAGGGATCGCCGCCCATGTCCACGGCGTTGGCCGGCAGGATGATGCGCTGGCCCGGCGATACGTCCGCCCTCGGCCCGAGACCATTGAGATCGATCAGCGTCTGCACCGGCGTCTGGAAGCGCCGGCCGATGCCCGAAATGGTGTCGCCCGGCTGGATCTCGTAGGCCGCGCCCGCCGCCACCGTCCCGCCCCGCGCCGGCGGCGGCGGCTCCGAAAAGCCTTCCGAGGCCGGTCCGGCTGCGGGCGTCGCGCCATAGCGCGGCGAGGTCCCGACCGGCGCGCCCAGCGCCCCGCCCTCGATCTCGGCGACCGGGGCGGTGGCCGGCGGCGGCGCCTCATAGGCGGGATTGGTCGCGCCCCGGACGCCTTCGCCGCTTGGCGCCGGCGCGGTTGGGCTGACCGGATAGGCCGGCTGCCGGGCCGGGGCCGGCTCGGCGAAGATCGGATACCGCGGCTCGGCCGGATAGCTCGCGCACGCCGCCGTCAGGCTCATGGCCCCCAGCACCGCCAAAGCCTTCAGCCCCGCCCTGATCCGATCCATCCGCCCGCTCCTCCGACTCGACTCTGCCCCGCCGGACCAGACCCGCAAAACCGCGCCAAAGTTGGGCGCGAAGGTTAATGAAACGGGAATGGGGACGCGGGTGTGGGGGGTGGAGTCGCAGGGCCGCACCCCACACCCCGCACCCCACACCCCAATCCTCAGCCCTCTTTCGCCGTCCCCTCGACCAGCGGCACGAACCGCACCTCGGCCAGGCTCTCCCTGCGGAACGAGCCGTCTTCCAGACTGACATAGCGGTGCAGCCTCTGGACCGACGAGCGCCCCACCGGGCAGACCAATATGCCGCCCGGCTTCAGCTGATGCAGCAGCTCCGTGGGCTCCCCCGGCGAGGCCGCCGTGACCATGATCCGGTCGAACGGCGCCTGCTCGGGCCAGCCCAGCCCGCCGTCGCCATGCCGGGTGATGACATTGTCGATCTGCAGCACCTTCAGCCGCCGCTCCGCCTCATTCAGCAGGCTGCGATACCGCTCCACCGAATAGACATAGCGCGCCAGCCGGCTCAGCACCGCGGCCTGGTAGCCCGACCCGGTGCCGATCTCCAGCACCCGGTGGCGCGGCCGCACGTCCAGCGCCTGGGTCATCAGTCCGACGATATAGGGCTGGGAAATCGTCTGGGCGCAGTCGATCGGCAGGGCCTGGTCCTCCCATGCCTGATCGAGGAATTTCTCGTGCACGAACACCGCGCGGTCGATCGACTCCATCGCCTCCAGCACCCTGGGGTCGGTCACCCCCTGCTGCCTCAGCCCGAGGATCAGCCGCCCCGCGCGATCATCGTTGAGTTTCATTCCGCCGCCACCGCCTTGGGCGGCGCCCCGCCCAGCACGCCCTTCAGGTCGTGCACGCTCGGCATGTGTGTCAGGTCGATGTGCAGCGGCGTGACCGAAATCTTCCCCTCGTCCATGGCCCGCAGGTCGGTTCCCGTCGGATGGTCCTGCTTCGCCCCGCGGAAGCTCATCCAGTAGTAATCCCGGCCCCTCAGGTCGGTGCGCCGCACCGCGTGCATCTCGCCGACGTCACGGAAGCCCTGCCGCGTCACCTCGACCTGGGTCACCTCTTCCGGCGGCCGGGCCGGGAAGTTCAGGTTCATCACCACGCCATGCTGCCACGGCTGCTCCAGCAAACGGGCGATGATCGCCGGCGCATAGGCCTCCGCCGTCTCCCAATGCGCCGTCACCTCGTCGTGGAACCGCTCCAGCGACTGGCTCAGGGCGATCGAGCGGATGCCGAAGGCCATCCCCTGCAGCGCCCCCGCCACCGTCCCGGAGTAGGAGCAGTCCTCGCCGACATTATGCCCCCGGTTGACTCCCGACAGCACCAGATCGGGCCGCTCCGGCATCAGGTCGTTGACCGCCAGCACGACACAGTCGGTCGGCGTCCCCGTCACCGCGAACCGCTTTTCGCCGATGGCGTTGACCCGCAGCGGCTCGGTCAGGGTGATCCCTCGCCCCTTGCCCGACTGCTCGACCGCCGGCGCGCACACCCAGATTTCATTTTCCGTCGGCCTACCGCCCTTCGGGCTGCTTGAGGCCGGGCCGGGCAGCGTCCGCGCGATCCGCTCCAGGCTCTCCAGCCCCTCGGCCTCGATCCCGTCGTCGTTGGTCAGGAGGATTCTCATGCTTTCGTCATCCTCCGGCAAGCCGCGTGGCGGCGCAGACCGGGGGACCCAGCGGCGCGCGTGAGCGCGAACCTGTCGGGAGCATAGCGGGTTACAACAGCCTGCCTGAACAGATCGCCTTCGGCGCCGCTGGGTCCCCCGGTCTCGCTCCGCTCGCCGGAGGATGACGGAAGCAGGTCACCCCACATGCGTCACCCCCTCCGGCATATAGCGCCGCAACGCCTCCGGCACGGCGATCCGCCCGTCCTCGTCCTGATAGTTCTCCATGATCGCCACCAGCGTCCGCCCGACGGCCAGCCCCGAACCGTTCAGCGTGTGCACGAAGTCGGTCTTCTTCTCCCCGGCCCGCTTGAAGCGCGCGTCCATCCGCCGGGCCTGGAAGTCGCCGCAGTTGGAGCAACTGCTGATCTCG
>DASRXE010000009.1:0-11949 GCA_035654315.1 Brevundimonas sp. | reverse complement strand
GACCGCGCCGACCGTCTGGGCGCCCACAGCCTGATGCTGGATCTGCTGGACGACGGCACCACCACGCGCAACTCGACCCAGCTGGCCGAGGAGGAGGAGCGTCTCGGCGCCTCGATCAGCACCGGGGCGTCCATGGACCGGTCGGTGGCCGGCCTGACCGCCGTGACCACCAACCTGCAGCCGTCGCTGGTTCTGCTGTCGGATGTGGTGCGCAACCCGGCCTTCGCGCCGGGCGAGGTCGAGCGGCTGCGGGCGCAGCGGCTGTCCTCGATCGCCAATGAGCGGACCTCCCCGAACGCCATCGCCGTGCGCGCCCTGCCGCCGCTGCTCTACGGCGAGGACAGCCCCTACGGCCGGCCGTTCACCGGCACCGGCGACGAGACCAGCATCGCCGCCCTGACCCGCGCCGACCTGGCGGCCGAGCACGCGGCCTGGATCCGGCCGGACAACGCCAAAATCTTCGTGGTCTCCGACCTGCCGCTCTCCGAGATCACGTCCCAGCTGGAAGCCGCATTCGGCGACTGGCGCGCTCCGGCGACCCCGAAGGGCGTCAAGAGCTTCAGCGGCGACCTTCCCGCCACCCCGAGCCGCATCGTCCTGATCGACCGGCCGCAGTCGCCGCAGTCGCTGATCTATGGCGGCATGGCGCTGCCGCTGTCCGGCACCGACGACCTGCTGACCCTGAACACGGCCAACTCCATCCTGGGCACCGACTTCCTGTCCCGGATCAACGCCGACCTGCGCGAAACCAAGGGCTGGTCCTACGGCGTGCGGGGCCGCGTCACCGCGATGGAGCATCAGGTCCCCTACCTGATCTCGGCCCCGGTGCAGGCGAACCGCACCGGCGAGTCGATCGCCGCCCTGCTGGAGCAGTACAACGGCTTCCTCGGGGCCAACGGCGTCACGCCGGCCGAACTGGAGCGCACCATCAACGGCAACACCCGCTCGCTGGCGGGCAGCTTCGAGACGTCCGGCGACCTGCTGGGGGCCCTGCGCAGCAACGACCTCTACCAGCGTCCGGACGATTACTACGAGACCCTCTCGAGCCGGACGCGGGCCCTGACCGCCGCGGAGCTCGACGCCGCCGCGCGCGCCGTGATCGACCCGTCGCGGTTCGTCTGGGTCGTCGTCGGCGACGCCTCGGTGGTCCAGCCCCAGCTCGAGGCCCTCGGCCTGCCGGTCGAGGTGCGCCCGGCGCAATGAACGCCCGGCGATCGGGACGGTCCGCGCGGCCGTCCCGATCCCGTGGAGGCGGACGACCTCCCCGATTTGTCAATTGTAAGGAAAACCGCCGACTATGTCCGGCAACTGATTGACGACCCGGACGTTGTGTCCGATCGCAGGATCGCGAGGGGGGTCATAGACGATGCGTCATCTCCGGCGGGGGGCCGCTGCGGCCCTGTTTCTCGTTGCGCCAGCTGTCGCCCATGCGGATGAGGCCCCGGCCGCGCCGGCCGATTCCGCGTCGGGCGCGCAGCAGCTGATCCGGGTCGGGTACGAGGACCAGGACCTGACGCGGCTGTCGCTGGAAGAGCTGTCGATGGTCGAGGTGACCTCGGTCTCGAGACGGCCCGAGGCGCTGGCCGACGCGGCGGCGGCCATCTATGTGATCAGCGCCGAAGACATCCGCCGCTCGGGCGCGACCAGCCTGCCCGAGGTGCTGCGGCTGGCGCCGAACCTCAACGTCCAGCGCGTCAATGCGGTCGACTACGCCATCAGCGCCCGCGGCTTCAACGGCTACGAAACCTCAAACAAGCTGCTGGTGCTGATCGACGGGCGCAGCATCTATTCGACCCTGAGCTCAGGCGTGTTCTGGGACGCCCACGACGTCATGCTGCAGGACGTGGAGCGGATCGAGGTGATCAGCGGCCCCGGCGGGGCCCTGTACGGCTCGAACGCCATGAACGGGGTGATCAACATCATCACCCGGTCGGCGGCCGATACCCGCGGCACCCTTCTCAGCGTCGGGGCCGGCGACGACGAGGCGAACCTGGCCCTGCGCCATGGCGGCGGTCTGGGCGAGACCGGCGCGTGGCGGGCCTGGCTGACCGCGCACGCACGCGGCGAGAGCCGGGACCCCACCGGTCCGGAAGCGAATGACGACGCCAGGGGACTGCGCGGCGGCGTGCGCGCCGACTGGTCGGCCGGGGAGAACAGGCTGACCCTGCAGGGCGATGTGTTCGACAACGAGGTCTCGGTCAACGAAGACCTGCTGGGCACGGATACGCACGTTCGGGGCGCCAATGTGCTGGGCCGCTGGTCCCGACCCCTGGCGGACGGCGAACTGCAGGTCCAGGCCTACTACGACCGCCACGAACGGGAAGAACCGGGCTCGCTCGAGCAGTCGGACACCTGGGATCTGACGGTTCAGCACGCCATGGACTACGGAAGGCACCGGCTTGTGGTGGGCGCCGGACATCGGGTCATCGACTCACGCTTCGCCGCCGCCCCGGGCGGAGCGCTCCTCGATCCGCCCGACCGGACCCTGACCTTGACCAATGTGTTCGTCCAGGACCAGATCGCCCTGGGCGCCGGCCTGACCCTGACGCTCGGGGCCAAATTCGAGGACAACAGCTTCTCGGGCCACGAATTCCTGCCCAACGCCCGGGTCGCCTGGGAGCGGCCCGGCGGGGACCTGGTCTGGGGCGCCGTCAGCCGGGCCAGCCGCACTCCGAACCGTATCGAGCGCGACCTCACCCTGCCAGGATTCCTGGTCGGCGCGGATTTCCGATCCGAAACGGTGACCGCCTATGAGCTCGGCTACCGGGCCAATCCGTTGCCGCGGATGTCGTTCTCGATCAACGCCTTCTACAACGTCTATGACGATCTGAGGACGGTCTCGATCACGCCGGTGACCTTCCTGCCGCTGAACCTGAGCAACAATGGCGAGGCGGAGACCTGGGGCGTCGAGGCCTGGGGCAGCTATGATGTGTCGCCGACCTGGCGGCTCAGCGCCGGCGCCAGCACCCTGACCAAGGACTATGACGCGACCCTGACCCCCGACGACATCAGCGGCCTGACCTCGATCGGCGACGATCCGGAATATCAAATTCTGCTGCGCTCGCAGCACGACCTGACCGACGCCGTGGAGCTGGATGTGCGGCTGCGCGCCGTAGACGACCTGCTCGCCATCGACGGCTATGTCGAGGCGGACGTCCGGCTGGGCTGGAGGCTGACGGATCGACTGGAGCTGTCGCTGACGGGTCAGAACCTGATCGAGGACCGGCGCATCGAGACCGGCGATCCCGTCCGCGGCCGCGCCTTCGGCCGCAGCGTCTACGGCGCCCTGCAGGTGAGCTTCTGAGATGACCCTTGGGCGGGGCTCCATTCTGGTGCTGGTCGCCCTCCTCTGGAGCGTTCCGCCGCACGCCCTCGCCTCGCCCCCCCAGCGCCAGAGCCTGGAGTACTCGGTCAAGGCCAACTACCTGGTGCGGTTCGCCGCCTTCGTGGAGTGGCCGCAGCGCAGTTTCGCCACCAACCAGTCGCCGGTGGTCATCTGCGTTGTCGGGCGCGACCCGTTCCGAGGGGGGCTTGAGCGGGCCGCCCGGGCCCAGACAGCCTACGGTCGGCCGCTGGCCGTACGGCATCCCGGCACGGCGGAGGCGGCCGCGGGCTGCCACATCCTGTACGTGGGGCAGGGCGGCGGCCGCCTTGTCCCGGACGGCGCCCGCCCGATCCTGCTGGTCACCGACGCGGCCGTGTCGGCGGAGCGGGGCGTGATCCATTTCGTCATCAGCGATGAACGGGTGCGGTTCCACATCGACCTGCAGACCGCTTCGCGAAGCGGCCTGTCGATCAATTCGCGCCTGCTGAACCTGGCGCTCAGCGTGCGGGGAGGCTGAGGACATGCTCTGGGCCCGCCTCCGTTCCAGCCGCTTCCCGCTCGTCGCGCTGGCGTCGCTGCTGGTGCTGCTGATCGCCGGGGTGGCCATCGCGGCGCTGAGCGAACGGTCGCTGAAGGTGCAGACGGCGCGGGAAGCCGGGGCCCAGGCCGACCTGCTGGCCTCGGCGGTCAGCGGCGCCCTCGCCTTCGACGACCGCGAGGCCGCCCAGGACTATGTCGACGCCGTCCAGATCAATCCCAGCGTGCTGGCGGCGGCGGTCTATGATGAGGAGCACCGGCTGGTCGCTCGCTTCACGCGCGATGGCGAAACCGTGCCCAATACCGTCGCGCCCCGGGAACGGGTGACGGTGTTCGAGAACGGGCGGCTGTATGTCGTCCGGCCGGTGGACCAGGCCGGCCAGCGCCTGGGCGCCGTGCATCTGCGGCTGATGGAGACGCCGGCCGCGCAACGCTTCAGCCGCTATGCCGGCCTGCTGCTGGTTCTCGGCCTCGCGGCGCTGGTGGTCGTCGTGCTGGCCGTGGCCCAGGGGGCGCTGCGGCGGGCGAACCGGCAACTGGCCGAGCGGGCTGCCGACCTGGTCCGCACCAACAGCCTGCTGCAGCAGCAGATGATCGAACGGGAAAAGGCCGAGGAGGCGCTGCGCCAGAGCCAGAAGATGGAGGCGATCGGGCGGCTGACCGGCGGCATCGCGCACGACTTCAACAATCTGCTGATGGTGGCCTCGAGCGGCATCGAACTGCTGGACCGCACCGACGATCCGAAGCGGCGCCGCACGCTGAGCGCCGGGATCAAGCAGGCGGTGGAGCGCGGCGCGGCCCTGACCCGGCAGCTGCTGGCCTTCGCCCGCCGTTCGCCACTGCGCGCCGAGGTTTTGGATCTGCGCAGCCATATCGAGGGACTGCGCTTCCTGCTCGAACGATCGCTGCGGGAGGATGTCGAGGTGGTGCTCGAACTGCCGGACGACCTGTGGCGGATCGAGGCCGACCGGGGGGAGCTGGAACTGGCGCTGCTGAACCTCGCGGTCAACGCCCGGGACGCCATGCCCCACGGCGGACGCCTGTCGGTGTCGGCCTGCAATCTTCCGGGAGAAGACGGCGAGCCGGACCGCGTCTGTCTCAGGATCGCCGACACCGGCGTCGGTATGCCGGAGTCGGTGGCGACGCGGGTATTCGAGCCGTTCTTCACCACCAAGGAAGTCGGACGGGGCACGGGACTGGGCCTGTCGCAGGTCTACGGATTCGTGCGGTCGTCGGGCGGCGATGTCAGCGTCGACTCCCGGGAGGGCGAGGGCACCACCTTCACCCTGTGCCTGCCTCGAACCGAGAAGCCTCCGACCGGAACGGAGGCGGTGACGTCGGTCGCCGCCCCGGGCCCGCGCAAGCGCAAATTCAGCGGACGCCTGCTGCTGGTCGAGGACGACGACGCGGTGGCGGCGGGGGTCGGTCACATGCTGGGCGACCTCGGTTACAGCCATGTGCGGGTGGCCAATGCGGCGGAGGCGCTGGCCACCCTGGACAAGGACCCGCGCTTCGATCTGGTGTTCTCGGACATGGTCATGCCCGGCGAGATGGACGGACTGGCTCTGGCGCAGGAGGTGCGGCGGCGGATGCCGGGCACGCCGGTGCTGCTGACCACCGGCTTCAGCGAGGCGGCCTCGGCCGCGACCGGGGAGGCGTTCCGCCTGCTGCCCAAGCCCTATGGCATCGCGAGCCTGTCCGACGCCCTCGCTGCGACCCTGCAGGAACCGGCCGCCTGAACGAATCCCCGCCTCCCGGCGTTCGAGTCGCGATCAGCGCGACGAGGAGAGGATCATGGCCGCGAGACCGACCTGGCAGGGACATCTGAAGCTGTCGCTGGTGACGTGCCCGGTGGCGCTGTACACGGCGACGTCGTCGGCGAGCCACGTCAGCTTCCACCTGATCAATCCCGAGACCAACAACCGCATCCGCATGGTGCCGACCGACCCGGACACGGGACCGGTCGAACGCTCGGACCTGGTCAAGGGGTATGAGGTGTCGAAGGACGAATACGTCCTGTTCGACGATGAGGATTTCGACAAGGTCAAGCTGGAGTCGACGCGCACCATCGACATCGGCGAGTTCGTTGACGAGGAGGACATCGACCGGCTGTACTGGGACTCGCCCTTCTATGTGGTGCCCGAGAAGGGCGTCGGGGCCGAGGCTTTCGCGGTGATCCGCGATTCGATGAAGGCGGCGGGCAAGATCGCCATCGGCTGCCTGGTGTTGCGCAATCGCGAGCGGCAGATCGCGCTGGAGGTGCGCGGCAAGGGGCTGGTCGCCTACACCCTGCGGCCGCACGAGGAGGTGCGCGACGCCGCCGACTATTTCGACGACATCCCGACGGTGAAGGCCGACAAGGACATGGTCGATATCGCCACGCGGATCATCGCCCAGAAGGAGGCGGAGTTCGATCCGACGGAATTCAGGGACCGCTACGACGAGGCCCTGAAGGAGATGATCAAGGCCAAGCAGAAGGGCGGCAAGGGCCTGGTCGAGGCGCCGGAGCCGGACGACACCAATGTGGTCGACCTTATGGCGGCGCTGCGGGCCAGCCTGAAGGGCTCGGCCGGCGGCGGGAAGAAGGCGCCGGCGAAGAAGGCCGCCGCCAGGAAGCCGGCGGTGAAGAAGCCCGCGACGCGCAAGAAGGCGGCCTAGCGGGGCGTCTTTGACAACGGGACCCGGACCGGCCAGCTAGGCGGCCCATGAACGCGCCCCGTATCTTCATCGACGCCGACGCCTGCCCGGTGAAGGACGAGGTCTATCGCGTGGCCGGGCGCTACGGGCTGAGGGTGTTCGTGGTCTCCAACGGCTGGATCAACACGCGGCGCGAGCCGTGGATCGAGCAGGTGGTGGTCGACGCGGGGCCGGACATCGCCGACGACTGGATCGCCGAGCGGGCCGGGCCGGGCGACATCGTCATCACCTCGGACATCCCGCTGGCCGACCGCTGCCTGAAGGCAGGGGCGCAGGCGCTGAAATCCAACGGCCAGCCGTTCACGCCGGACTCGATCGGCTCGGCCCTGGCGGGACGGATGGTCGGCGAGCACCTGCGCTCGATGGGCGGCGTCACCGGCGGCCCGCCGCCGTTCGGGCCGAAGGACCGCTCGGCCTTCCTTCAGGCGCTGGACCGGGCCGTGGTCATGGCGAAACGGGCGGCTCGATGACCGCCATTCCCGACAACGAACTGGAGTTCCGCTTCTTTCGCGCCGGCGGGCCGGGCGGGCAGAACGTCAACAAGGTGGCGACGGCGGTGCAGATGCGCTTCGACGTGCGCCGTTCGCCGTCGCTGACGGAGCCGGTCAAGGCGCGGCTGATGAAGCTGGCGGGCAGCCGGCTGACGCTGGACGGGGTCATCGTCATCACGGCGACGCGCTTCCGCACCCAGGAGCGCAACCGGGCCGATGCGATCGAACGGCTGCGGCGGCTGGTCGACAAGGCCTCGACAGCGCCGGTCTATCGCGTGCCGACGCGCCCGACCCGGGCCTCGAAGGAACGCCGGCTCGAGGGCAAGGCCAAACGCTCCACGATCAAGAGCGGCCGGGGCAAGCCCGGGCTGTCGGACTGAGGATTACGGGGCGGGACGGAACAGCAGGGCGGCGACCTTGCCGTCGTCGTTGACGCCGATCACCCATTCGGTCGCCGCATTGGCGAAGGTGACCGAGAACACGTCATCGCGGTCCCGGCTGCCCCTGAAGTCCACCGCGACCAGCGGGCCGAAGCTCTCGATGATCGGGGTGACGGCGGCCTCCTGCTCGCGGACCTTGCCGGCGAGGTCGTCGGTCATCAGCCCATAGTCCATCGCGCCGGCCTGGGCGGAGGCGATGAGGGTCCGCAGGATGTCTTCCGACTGCGCATTCGCCCGGTCGGGGGACAGCGGAGCGGCCGGCGCCGGAGCCTGGGTGGCGGCCTGGGCGCGGGCGGCGGGATCGTCGAAGGTGTTGGGCAGGGCGCCGGCGGCGACCTGGGCGTGGGCCCCCGACGCAAGAGTGAAAGGCGCAAGCAGAAGGGCGGCGGCGAGGAGGATCGGCTTCATGGGGTCGTCTCCAGACTGAAGTCAGACGATGGCGGGCCAAAGCGACAGAACAAGGGCGGCGACCGAGGCGGCGAGCGCCACGGCTGCCGACACGATCATCCAGGCGGGCGTTCGCGCCTCACGGACGACGACGGTCCGGGCCTCCGGCGGATTCTGCGCCAGTCTGGCCAGCGCCTTCAGCGTGGCGCGCAGTTCGTCGAGGGCGTCGCGCACCTGCGCCTGCGGCCCCAGCTCGCGGCGGATCCAGCGCTCGACCACCGAATGCGAGGCGGCCCACAGGTCGTGGTCGGGATTGAGACGCCGCGCCACGCCCTCGACCGAGACCATGGTCTTCTGCAGCAGGATCAGTTCCGGCCTCAGGTGCATGTCGAACAGGGCGGTGATCTCGAACAACTGGCCCAGAAGCCGGCCCATCGACACCTGCGACGCCTGTTTCCCGATCACCGGCTCGCCGACCGCGCGCAGGGCCTGGGCGAAGGCCTCGACCGAATGTTCGGGCGGGACATAGCCGGCCTCGAAATGCACCCGGCTGATGCGGTCGTAGTCGCGGCTCAGAAAGCCCCAGAGGATCTCGGCCAGATAGCGCCGCTCGGACGGGCCAAGCCGCCCGACGATGCCGAAATCGATGGCGGTCAGCTCGGCCGGGGCGTGGCAGAACAGGTTTCCCTCGTGCAGGTCGGCGTGGAAGGCGCCGTAGTCCAGCGCCTGGGTGAGGAAGGCCTGCACCACGTGGTCGGCCAGCCCGTTGCGGTCCAGCCCCGGCTGGTCGACGGCGGCCGGGTCGGTCATCGGCAGGCCGGGGGCCCATTCCAGCGTCAGCACCCGCTTGCCGACCCCGTCCCAGACCACGGCCGGCGCGGTCATATGGCAACCGCCGCTGTCCCGGGCCTTGTCCATGATGTCCTTCAGCTCGGAGGCGGCCGCCGCCTCGAGCCGCATGTCCAGCTCCAGCTGGAGGGCGCGGGCGATGGTCTCGACGAAGGCGGAGGGCTCCAGCCGCCGGGCCGGGGCGACGAAGCGCACCGCCAGCCGGGCCGCCAGCCGCATCGAATCCAGCCCCTGCGCCACCCGCCGCTCGACGCCGGGGCGCAGCACCTTGACCGCCACCTTGCGCCCGTCGGCCAGCCAGGCCGGATGGGCCTGGGCCAGGGAGGCGGCGGCGACCGGCGGGCCGAAGTCGGTGAACAGGGCCTCGACCGGCCGGCCCAGAGAGCGCTCGACCTCGCGCCGCGCCTGATCGACGGGGAAGGGCTCCAGCGCGTCCTTCAGCCGGCCGAGGTCGCGGGCGAATTCGACGCCGAAGATGTCGGCCCGGGTGGCCAGCACCTGCCCCAGTTTGATGGCGACGGGCCCGAGATGCTCGAAGGCCTTGCCCAGCCGCTGGCCGGGCCGTCCCTCGCGGCCCTCGCGCCCGGCGAAGGCGTGCAGCAGATGGGCGATCCAGCGCACCCAAATGGGCAGCAGCGGGGTGATCTCGCGCGGCGCCAGCGCGTCGTGGCGGACCAGCACCCATCCCCAGCCGAGCAGGCGCACGAAGGCCTCGACCGGACGGCGCACGGGAACCGTGGCCGGCGGGGGCGGCGGGGTGGCGGGATCGATCCGGCGGGTCAGATCGCCCACCCGTGGTGGATGGCCGCCACGCCCCCGGACAGGTTGGTCACCGTGACCCGGCTGAAGCCGGCCGCCTCGATCATGGCCTTGAAGGTCGGCTGGTCCGGGAAGCGGCGGATGCTCTCGACCAGGTACTGGTAGCTGTTCCGGTCGCCCGCCACCCAGCCGCCGATGCGCGGAATGGCGTGGAATGACCAGGCGTCATAGGCCTTGCGGACGGCCGAGGCGGTCGGCCGCGAGAACTCCAGGCACAGGAAGCGGCCGCCCGGCTTCAGCACCCGCCGCGCCTCGGCCAAGGCCTGCGGAATGTCGGCCACGTTGCGGATGCCGAAGCTGATCGAATAGGCGTCGACCGAGGCGTCGGGCAGCGGCAGGGCCATGGCGTCGCCAACGCTCCACTGCATCTCCGGCTCGCCGCCCTTGTGGACGCCGGCCATGATCATCTCGGCGTTATAGTCCAGCACGATGACCGAGGCGTCCTCGCCCCCCCGCCGCTTCTGCGCCGCCCGGGCCATCTTCGCATAGCGCCGCGCCATGTCGCCGGTGCCGCCGGCCACGTCGAGGATGGTCTCGCCGGGTCGGGGGTTCAGTTTCGCCGCCGCCGCGTCCTTCCACAGCCGGTGCACGCCCCCGCTCATCAGATCGTTCATCAGGTCGTAGTTCGAGGCCACGCTGTCGAACACGCCGCGAACCAGCCGCACCTTCTCCTTCGCATCGACGTCGCGAAATCCAAACGATGAGGTCTTGCCGTCGGAAGCGGTGGCGTCGGTCATGGCGGCGGTCTAGCGCGTCCCCGGCGCGCCGTCATCCGTCCGCTTGGCCGCAGGCCACGAACCGCTGGTCAATGGGGGGAGCCGTTCGGCCGGGGCACGCCGAGGTCTTGCATGACCCCGCGCATGGCCGCGTAACAGCCGCAGGAGGCCTGCTCCAGCGCCTTGCGGTCCAGCACCTGCACCCAGCCGCGCCCGCGGCGGATCAGCCCCTTGTCCTCGAGGGCCGAGCCGACCTCGGACACGGTGGCGCGGCGCACGCCCAGCATGCCGGCGATGTCGGCCTGGGTCAGGGCGAACCGGTCGGCGTCGGCGCGGTCGTGAATGGTCAGCAGCCAGCGCGCCAGCCGCTCGTCGAGGCGGTGCTGGGCGTTGCAGGCGGCGGCCTGCTGGACCTGGGCGAACAGGCTCTCGGTGAATTTCGACAGCGCCGTGCGCATGCCTTCGCTGTGGCTGAGCGCGTCGGCGAAGACGTCGGCGGGACAGCAGGCCGAAACCCCCTCGACCTGGGCGATGGCGCGGCTGGCGGCGCGGGCGTTCATCGGGCCGCAGGTGACGCCGACCAGCCCCTCCCGGCCGATCGCCGCGGTCTCGATCATGCGATCCCCGTCGATCACGGTCATCAACGAGACCACCCCGCTCATCGGGAACCAGACTTCTTCGACGGACTCGCCCGCGTCGTACAACATCTGGCCCTGGGTGAAGGGCCGCCTGTTGAGGTGCGGCTCGAGCCGCTGTCGGTCCTCGGGATCGAGCGCGGCAATCCACAGATTGTCCATGTCCAGGCTCCGCATTGAAGGGGATCGGTTCCGTAACGCCAAGCTTGGGCGAGCGTTCCGGGGTCGACGCCTTGTCGGCGGCCGACCTGCACGATACGGCAGTCAGAGGGACGCTGCATCGTCGGCGGCACGGGCGGAGGAGGCGCGACATGGCCGAGCGGCTGGACGTGGAACAGGTTCTCAAGGCGCTGCCGGCGTGGCGCGCCCATCCCGGCGACCGGCCAGCCATCGAGCGCAAGCTGGTCTTCGCCGATTTCAACGCCGCCTTCGGCTTCATGACCCGCGTGGCCCTGAGGGCCGACAAGGTCGACCATCACCCGGAATGGTTCAACGTCTACAACCGGGTCGAGGTGGTGTTGACCACCCACGACGCCGGCGGCGTGACGCAGCGCGATCTCGACATGGCCCGTTTCATCGACGAGGCCGCCGCCGCCATGGGGGTGAAGGGGTGAGCGGCCGCGTCGCCGGCAAGTCGGCCCTGATCACCGGCGCCGCCGGCGGCCTGGGTCAGGCCATGGCGTGGATGCTGGCGCGCGAGGGCGCCCGCGTCGCGGTCACCGACCTGAACCTCGACGGGGCACGGGCGCTGGCCGAGGCGATCAACGCCGAGCATCCGGGCGCCGCGGTCGCCTTCGCCCACGACGTCACCGACGAGGCGCAATGGGTCGCGGTCGTCGATCAGGCCGTCGCGGCCATGGGCGGACTGTCGATCCTGATCAACAACGCCGGCATCGGCGGCGAACTGCTCTTCGCCGAGCAGGACTCGCTGGAGAACTGGCGCCGCGTCCAGGCGGTCAACCTCGAATCGGTAATGCTCGGCTGCAAGCACGCCATGCCGCACCTGCGCGCCTCGGGCGCCGCCTCGATCGTCAACATCAGCTCGGTGGCCGG
>DASRXE010000008.1:0-12877 GCA_035654315.1 Brevundimonas sp. | reverse complement strand
TGTCCTTGAGCGGCGTCCAGATCGCGACCATGGCGCGCGGATCGGCGCGGACGATGGCGGCCCCCGTGTCGGCGGCGCGGTGGTAGTCGTCGGGGCGCTCGAACGGGGGGTCGATGAGGACAAAGGCGCCTTGGGTCCGGGCCGCCCAACTGCGGGCCTGATCGTAGCCGTCGCCGCCCATGCCCGCGGCCTGGGGGAAAGGCTCCAGCGCCTGCTCCAGCAGGTCGAGCACCGGGGGGTTCAGCTCGAAACCGACATAGCGGTCGGTGGGGCGCAGTCGTCCCGCGATCAACAGGGGCGAGCCGGGATACAGATGGGCGCCGCCGTGGGGATTGAGTCGCGCCACCTCGGCCGCCAGGGTCTCGATCAGCGGCGGGCGGTCGGCGGCGGCCATCAGGCGGGCGACGCCGGCCTCGGCCTCCTTCGAGCGGGCGGCGTCGCCGGTCAGGTCGTAGACCCCCGCGCCGGCGTGGGTGTCGATCACCGTGACAGGACCCGCCGCTTGCCGACGCTCGAGCAGCCACAGGACCAGGGCGTGTTTGACGAGGTCGGCGAAATTGCCGGCGTGGAAGCTGTGGCGATAGTTCATGCGCGGGGCATCCCCCTCCCCGCCCCCGCGGTCAAGAGGAACCGGCGTCGAGGCGGCGGCGTTGCCCAGCACCCGACCCGAAGGAGCCTGTCATGATCATCCGCCGGAGCCTGAGCTGATGCCCGACGGCTCCGCCGCCTTTTCCGCCGACGCCGAGGTCCCCGCCGGCCTGACCTGGTGCAGCGACGAACAGCCGGGCATCCGCCGCACCGCCGCCGGAGACGGCTTCCACTATCACGATACCAAAGGTCGGCGGATCACGGACGAGAAGGTGCTGGCGCGCATCCATGCGCTGGCCATTCCGCCGGCCTGGACCGACGTGTGGATCTGCCCACGCGCCTCGGGCCACATCCAGGCCATCGGACGCGACGTGAAGGGCCGCAAACAGTACCGCTATCATCCCGGCTGGAGCGCCCACGCCGCGGAGACCAAGTTCGAGCGCCTGCCCGATTTCGCCCGCGCCCTGCCGAGGCTGCGCCGCCGGGTCGAGGCCGACCTCGCCCGCCGGGGGGCGGCGCGGGAGAAGGTGCTGGCCACGGCGGTGCGGTTGCTGGAGCTGACCCTGATCCGGGTCGGCAACGCCCAGTATGCGAAGCAGAACCGGTCCTATGGCCTGACCACGCTGCACAAGCGGCACCTCGAGGTCGACGGCGCGGCGCTGACCTTCGCGTTCAAGGGCAAGAGCGGCGTGGAGCACGAGGTGCGCGTGCGCGACCGGCGGCTGGCGGCGGTGGTGCGCGGCCTGCGCGAACTGCCGGGCCAGCAGCTGTTCAAATACCGCGACGCGGACGGCGAGCTGTGCGCGGTCACCTCGGACGACGTGAACGCCTATATCCGCGAGGCCATGGGGGAGCAGTTTTCGGCCAAGGACTTTCGCACCTGGGCGGGGACGGTGTCGGCGGCGCGGGCGCTGCGCGACATGGAGACCCCTGCCTCGGCGGCCGAGGCGAAACGGAAGATCACGGTCTGCGTCAAGGCGGTGGCGGGGCTGCTGGGCAATACGCCGACGGTGTGCCGCACATCCTATGTGCATCCCCGGGTGTTCGAACTTTACGAGGCAGGCCGCCTCGGCGCTGTGCTGCCGGGTCCGGAGACCGCCGGATTCGAGCGCGCCCTGGCCAAGGTGCTGAGAGATTGACGGGCGCCCTTCCGGAATCAGGCCCTGATTGCGCCGCCAGACTGAATCGGATGTAACTTGCTCCCCGGGAGAACAGCGGTCTACAGAGCGCCGTTCGTCGGAGGGTCTGAAGATGATTTCAGTATCGAATAATTTCCTGCGCCTTGGCGTGCTGTCAGCGCTGGTCGGGATGTCGCTGGGCGTCTGGATGGGCGCGAACCAGGACTTCGTGCTGAGGCCGGTGCACGCCCATATCAACCTGCTGGGCTTCGCCTCGATGATGCTGTTCGGCCTGTTCTACCGGGTCTTCCCGGCGGCGGGTCGGGGCTGGCTGCCGATGGTGCATTTCGCGCTTTCGGTGCTCGGCTTCCTGATCCTGATGCCGTCGCTGGCCCTGATGCTGCTGCAGAAGCCGATCTTCCTGCCGGCCATGATCGCGTCCGAGATCATGCTGGTGCTGTCGATGCTCCTGTTCGTCATCATCGTCTTCATGGCGACCCTGAAGAAGGACGAGGCCGCGGCCGCCTGACGTCACGCGGTGATCCAGTAGCCGCGGCTGCGGGCGCTGACCGGCGCCCGCGCGGCCTCGACCATGGACAGGATCACGGCCCGGAAAGCGTCCGCCTCCTCGTCGCCACGCAGCAGCCGCAGCGAGCGGATGATCCGGGTGATGCGCAGATGGTTGTGGTCGTGCGGCCTCAGCCAGTCGTGAGTGGTGCGGTAGAAGACCTCCATCCGGGCGGTCGCCACCGCGAGGGCCCGCTGGGCCATGTCCGAATCCCGGATCGCCTGCGTCTCGTCCGGGGTCAGCACGGGGGCGTCGGGCACGGCGCCCGAGGGCTCCGGCAGCGGGAACAGCCACTGGATGAAGTCGTGGTTCAGTTCGAGCGTCGCATTGTCGGACGCCACCACGTCGAACAGGGTGCGGCCGCGCCCGTCCGGTCCGTCGCCTTCCAGAAAGGCCACGATCGGGCCAACCGCCATGACGGACTACGCCGCCTTGTCCCAGTCGAGCACGACCTTTCCGGACTGACCGGAACGCATGGCCTCAAAGCCCTCGCGGTAGTTCTCGTAGCTCATCTGGTGGGTGATCAGCGGGGTCAGGTCGAGGCCGGCCTTGAGCAGGCCCAGCATCTTGCGCCAGGTGGTGAACATCTCGCGGCCGTAGACGCCCTTGATGGTGAGGGCCTTGAGGATGATCGCGCCCCAGTCCGTCTCCATCGGCTTCGACGGAATACCAAGCATGGCCATGCCGCCGCCCATGATCAGCGTGTCGACACACTGTTTGAAGGCGATCGGGGAGCCGGACATCTCCAGCGCCACGTCGAAGCCGACCTTCATGCCGAGCTCGTGGATGACGTCGTGCAGGTCTTCCCTGGTGGTGTTCACGGTGCGCACGCCCGGGGCGACCTTCTGCGCCAGCTCGAGGCGGAAGTCGTTGATGTCGGTCAGGACGACGGTGCGGGCGCCGGCGTGGCGGGCGACGGCGGCCGCCATCATGCCGATCGGGCCGGCCCCGGTGACCAGCACGTCCTCGCCCAGCAGGTCGAATTGCTGGGCCGTGTGCACGGCGTTGCCGAACGGATCGAGGATCGAGCCGATCTCGTAGGGGACCTCGTCCGGCAGCTCGATGACGTTGAAAGCCGGGGCGACGACGTATTCGGCGAAGGCGCCCTGCCGGTTGACGCCGATACCGCGGGTGTCGGGGTCGAGGTGGAAATGGCCGGCGCGGGCGGCTTCGGAGTTCAGGTCGATGACATGGCCCTCGGCCGAGACGCGCTGGCCGACCTTCAGGCGGCGATCGACGTCCTTGCCGATGGCGACGATCTCGCCAGCGAACTCATGGCCGGTGATCATGGGGACGGGGACGTTCTTCTGGCTCCACTCGTCCCAGTTCCAGATATGGATGTCAGTGCCGCACACGGCGGTGCGGTGCACCTTGATCAGGACGTCCTCGTCGCCGGCGACGGGGATCGGGGCGTCAATTAATTCGAGGCCGACTTCGGGCTTCGTCTTGGCCAGGGCCTTCATGGTGTCGGTCATGGTTCCTGCTTCTTTCACCCGTCATGGCCGGGCTTGTCCCGGCCATCCATACGCGCGGGACGGTGATGTTTGCGTGGTCTCGTCGAGCGGCGTCCGTCCGTCAACGCCTGTGTTTCTGGATGGCCGGGACAAGCCCGGCCATGACGGCGGGGGTTGAGGCGGCGGCGTCAGATCACGCCCAGTTCTTTTCCGGCCTGCTTGAACGCCGCCACGGTCTGATCGATCTGGTCGAAGGTGTGGGCGGCCGACATCTGGGTGCGGATGCGGGCCTGCCCGCGGGGCACCACCGGGAAGCTGAAGCCGATGACGTAAACACCGAGCTCCAGCATGCGGGCGGCGAGATCCTGGGCCAGCTTCGCATCTCCCAGCATGACCGGGATGATCGGGTGCTCGCCGGGCAGAAGGGTGAAGCCGGCGTCGGTCATGGCGGCGCGGTAGCGGGCGGCGTTGGCGAACAGCTGCTGGCGCAGGGCGTCGCCCTCGCGGCCGCCAGCGATGCGGATGGCTTCCATGCTGGAGCCGCAGACGGCGGGCGCCAGGGCGTTGGAGAACAGATACGGCCGGGCCCGCTGCTTGAGCAGGGCGACGACCTCCGAAGTGGCGCAGATGAAGCCGCCCATGGCGCCGCCCAGCGCCTTGCCGAAGGTGCCGGTGAGGAAGTCGATCTCGACGCCGTGGTGGGCGTAGGAGCCGCGGCCCTGCGGGCCGAGGAAGCCGGTGGCGTGGCAGTCGTCGACCATGATCAGGGCCGAGTATTTGTCGGCCAGCGCCCGGATGTCCTTCAGCTTCGCTATATAGCCGTCCATGGAGAAGGCGCCGTCGGTGGCGATGACGATCTCTTTCGCGCCGTCGGCCCGGGCCTGTTTCAGCTGGGCCTCGAGGTCGTCCATGTCGGAATTGGCGAAGCGGTAGCGTTTGGCCTTGCACAGGCGCACGCCGTCGATGATCGAGGCGTGGTTCAGGCTGTCCGAGACGATGGCGTCCTCGGCCCCGAACAGAGGTTCGAAGACGCCGCCGTTGGCGTCGAAGGCGGCGGCGAACAGGATCGTATCCTCAAAGCCGAGGTAGTCGGCGATGGCCCGCTCGAGCTGCTTGTGGATCTCCAGCGTGCCGCAGATGAAGCGCACCGAGGCGGTGCCGGCGCCCCAGTCCTGCTGAGCCTTGATCCCGGCCTCGACGACGCGCTCGTCGCCGGCGAGGCCGAGGTAGTTGTTGGCGCAGAAGTTGAGCACGTCGCGGCCGCCGACCTTGATCACCGGGCCCTGGCGGGAGGCGATCACCCGTTCCGGCTTGGTCAGCCCCTGGGCGTCGATGTCGGCGAGTTCCGCGCGCACGCGGTCATGAAAGGTCGCTGTCATGCGCGCTCCGCTACGCCGTTTTCGGCCCGGTTTGAAGCCCTAGACCGTGGGCTGGGCTGCGGGCGTGGTCAGCGGCCGGATGGGGCTGACGCGGACCCGGCCGCCGCAGGGCGTGAACGGCATGTCCAGCGAGACGGGCGAGGTGTCCTGCGGCGGGGTCACGCGGACGCGGGCGGCCGAGGGGCAGGCGCGTTCCCCCTGCGCCTCGTTCGGCATGACGCTCCAGGCCAGTTCGAACGCCGCCTTCTCCTGCGGCGCCAGGGTGACCGGCGCGGGGGCCTGGCCCGCGGTGAAATAGCTGCCGGTGCTCTGCTCGGCCCGGATGGCGGTGAGATTGCGGCCCTGCCCGTCCTGCAGCGTCACGCCCGGATAGCCGGTCAGGCTGCAGGCCTGCGCGCCCACGTTCTGGATGCCGATGTTGGTGACCCGGTTGCCCGCCCCGGCGTCGCCGCCCTCGTTCGACAGCTTCAGCTGCGGACCCTTGCACGGCGGGGCCGCAGGGGCGCCCGGTTGCGCCGGAGGCGTCGGCCCGGCCGGAAGGGCGCCGGCGCCGGGCCGGCTGCAACGCTCGAGTACGGCGACCCCGACCTGGTCGTTGGGCCCGAGGCGGCTGAGGGTGGCGCTCTCCTGTCCGTCACGCGTGACGGTCGACCATTCGAGGTCCGAACCCGCATAGCGCGCGCCCGAGGGGGCCTGGACGGTGCGCAGCGTATAGGCCTGCCCCCGATAGGTGAGCTGGGCGGTGGCCGTGTCCGGATAGGCGACGGTGACCGACTGGCCGCTCTCGCAGGCGTAGCTGATGGGCGGGGCCGCGGGCGCCGCCGGAGCGGGCGACGGCTCGACCGGCTGTTGCGGCGTCTCCGCCTCCTGGGCGCAGGCCGACAGGGCGACAATGGAGAGGGCGGCGAAGGCGGAGCGAAGGCGCATGGTCATCCTCGGACTGGGTCGCAAAGGTTAACGTCGGCGGATGGCAAAGGCTCCGCTTGGGCGACCGGCGGGCGCTCAGGCGGTGAGGACACGCGGCAGCTTGAAAGTCACCGTCTCGCGCTCGCCGCTGTCTTCGGTGACCTCGGCGTCGAAACGGGCGCGGACGGCGTCGACCAGGGCCTCGATCAGCGGCTCGGGCGCGGAGGCGCCGGCGGTGATGCCGAGGGTCGAGACACCGTCCAGCCAGCGCCAGTCCACCTGCGAGGCGTCGTCGACCAGCCGGGCGTCGCGGGCCCCCGCCCGGAGCGCCACCTCGACCAGCCGCACCGAGTTGGAAGAATTCTTCGAGCCGACCACCAGCACCAGGTCGCACCCCTGGCCCAGCCGCTTGACCGCCTCCTGACGGTTGGTGGTGGCGTAGCAGATGTCTTCCTTGTGCGGGTCGGGCAGTTCGGGGAAGCGCCGCTTCAGGACCGCCAGTATCTCGCTGGTGTCGTCGACCGACAGGGTGGTCTGGGTGGCGTAGGCCAGGGGCGCGTCGCCGGGGCGCTGGAAGGCCTGGGCGTCCTCGACCGTCTCGACCAGGCTGATGGCGCCGGGCGGCAGCTGGCCCATGGTGCCGACGACCTCGGGATGGCCGGCGTGGCCGATGAGGATGATGTGGCGGCCGGCGGCGTGATGGCGCTCGGCCTCGACGTGGACCTTGGAGACCAGCGGGCAGGTGGCGTCGAGATAGAGCATCTCGCGCGCCCGGGCGCCTTCGGGCACGGATTTCGGCACGCCGTGGGCCGAGAAGACCACCGGCCGGTCGTCGGGGCATTCGTCCAGCTCGCGCACGAAGACGGCGCCGAGGGCCTTGAGCCGGTCGACGACGTGGCGGTTGTGGACGATCTCGTGGCGCACATAGACCGGCGCGCCGTATTTCTCGATGGCCCGCTCGACGATCTGGATGGCCCGGTCGACGCCGGCGCAGAAGCCGCGCGGGGTCGCCAGCCGGACGGTCAGCGGGCGCTTTTCGGGAGCCGGGATCGGCGCGTGCAGGGTCATGGCCGGAACCTAGTCGTTCAGCCCCGCCGCCGCCACCATGCATCGCCCGGCGCGGGCGCTCAGCGCGCGTTTGCCGCGCCTCGCTTTAGCCGCTATCAGCAACGAGCGTGCGCTCGGCGTCGGGCTGTCGCGCGCCCTCCTCGTTCGTGGAAGAGCTTTCGATGCGTCGCGTCTTCAAGATTTCCCTGGCTCCGGCCCTCGCCGCCGTGGCGCTCGCCTCCGTTGCGGTTCCGATGACGGCGGAGGCCCAGGTGCGTCCGGGCCAACAGCGGCCGGGGGGCACCTCGAGCGGCGAGAACGCGGACGGTTCGCAGCAGAATCAGCGGCAGCGCGCGCCGCGCTTCGCCCCCCTGCGCCGCACCGCCGCCGCGGGTCCCTGCCCCTATGTGAAGATCCTCTATGACGCCGCCCGCTACGTCGAACTGGCCGGCGATCGGGTGTCCGCGTCGAACGTCGCCTTCACCGGGGAAATCGAGGGACTGACCTCGAACTGCGCCTATCAGGGCGACGATCCGATCACCGTCCAGACCCGGGTGCTGTTCAACCTCGGCCGCGGCCCCCAGGCCGAGGGCGGCTCGCGCACCTATCGCTACTGGATCGCCGTGACCGAGCGGAACAAGGCGGTGCTGGCCAAGGAATATTTCGATCTGCCGGTCAATTTCGACGGGGCCGAGACCGCGTCGGTGACCCAGGACCAGACCATCGTCATTCCGCGCGCCGAGGCGACGACCAGCGGCGACAATTTCGAAATCCTCGTCGGCTTCGACGTGACGCCCGAGATGGCCGAGTTCAATCGCACGGGCAGCCGCTTCCGCGTCAACGCGGGCACGGTGGCCGCCTCGCCCGCCGATCAGTAGATGACCGATCTCAGGACTGTTCTGGGCGAAGCGGTCGGGGCCGCCTTCGCCGCCGAAGGCGTGGACCCCGCCCTCGCCCGCGTCACCCCGTCGGACCGGCCCGACCTGGCGGATTTCCAGTCGAACGGGGCCTTGGCCGCCGCCAAGGCGCTGAAGGCCAATCCGCGTGAGCTGGCGGGACGGGTGGCCCAGCGTCTGGCCGGTGATCCGCGCCTGGCTTCGGTCGAGGTGGCGGGGCCGGGCTTCATCAATCTGAAGATCGCCGACGGCGCGCTGGCGGCGCGGGCGGCCGAGGTCGCGGCCGATGGCGAGCACGCGGGCGCCTCGACCGTCGCGGCGCCGCGCAAGGTGGTGATCGACTACGCCGGGCCGAACGTGGCCAAGCCGATGCACGTCGGCCACCTGCGTTCGTCGATCATCGGCGAGAGCCTGAAGCGGCTGTTCCGGTTCCGGGGCGATCAGGTGTGGGGCGACGCCCATTTCGGCGACTGGGGCTTCCAGATGGGGCTGCTGATCGTCGCGGTGGCGGACGAGGGCGGGGCCGACGGGTTTATGGCCGAGGGCGACGGGCCCTTCCCGGCCGAGAGCCCGGTGACGCTCGAGGATCTGGAGCGGCTGTACCCGGCCGCCGCGGCCCGGGCCAAGGAAGATACGGACTTCCGCGACCGTGCGCGCAAGGCGACGGCCGAGCTGCAGGCGGGACGGCCCGGCTACCGCGCCCTGTGGCGGCATATGCACGACGTCTCGATGAGCGGCCTGCAGCGCGAGTTCGGGGCGCTGGGCGTGACCTTCGACCTGTGGAACGGCGAGAGCGACGCCGATCCGCTGATGCCCGAGATGATCGCCCATCTGGAGACCAGCGGACTGCTGGTCGAGGACGACGGGGCGCGGGTGGTGCACGTCGCCAGACCCGGCGAGACCCGCAAACGCAAGCTGGCCGACGGCAGCGTCATCGAGGCGCCGAGCCCGCCGCCGCTGCTGGTCATCTCGTCCGAGGGGTCGGCGATGTACGGGACGACCGACCTGGCGACCATTCTGGATCGCCGGAAGAGCCTCGACCCGGACCTGATCCTCTATGTCGTCGACGAGCGGCAGGCGGAGCATTTCGAGCAGGTGTTCCGGGCCAGCTACCTGGCCGGCTACGCCGCCGAGGGGTCGCTGGAGCACCTCGGCTTCGGCACCATGAACGGTCCCGACGGCAAGCCGTTCAAGACCCGCGCGGGCGGGGTGCTGAAGCTGCACGACCTGATCAGCATGGCGACGGACAAGGCGCGCGAGCGGCTGAGAGAGGCGAAGCTGGGCGCGGACCTGCCCGATGCCGAGTTCGAGGACATCGCCCGCAAGGTGGCGGTGGCGGCGCTGAAATTCGCCGACCTGTCGAACAGCCGGACGACCAGCTACATCTTCGACCTCGACCGCTTCATGAGCTTCGAGGGCAAGACCGGGCCGTATCTGCTGTACCAGGCGGTGCGGATCAAATCCCTGCTGCGCAAGGCGGCGGACCAGGGCGCGGCGGCGGGGCCGGTGGACATCGGCGAGCCGGCGGAGCGCGATCTGGCGCTGACGCTGGACGCCTTCTCGCAGGCTACGACCGAGGCCTACGACAAGCGGATGCCGCACCTGATCTCGGAGCACGCCTACCGGCTGGCCCAGACGTTCTCGAAATTCTACGCCGCCTGCCCGGTGCTGATCGCGCCGGACGAGGCGACCCGGGCTTCGCGGCTGACGCTGTCGAAAGCTGTGCTGGACCAGTTGGAGACGGCGCTGGACCTACTGGGCATCGACACGCCGGAGCGGATGTAAAGAGCCGTAGCATTGCGGCGCGAGAAGCGGCAAAGCTTCGCCGCATGACAGACAGCAGACATACAGCGGCGTCGTTCCGATCGCCTTTTCGCCGGTGGACCAGTTTCGACATCCGGACCGGCCTGATCCTGCTGGGTCTGTTCACGGTGGTGCGGTTCGGTCTCGTTCTTGAGGCCAATGTCAGCCGAAGCTATGCCTTGGTGTCGGTGTTCTTCGTCGTCATGGCGGTGACGCCCCTGATCCTGCTGGGCCGGGCGGGACAGCGACGGATCGGCATGACCTGGCCGGCGCGGCCGGCGCACCTGCTGTCGGCTGTTCTGCTGGGGGCATTGTGCTGCGGCGTGATGATCGTCGGCGCTGAATGGCTGTTCGGGTCCGGAGACGACAACGCATTCCGGTATATCGCGGGCACCTATGCGGGGCTGCCGTCGCCGATGGACGACACGACCCGGCTGATCCTGTTTCTGGTTTTCGCCGCCATCGGCATGACCTTCAGTCCGATCGGGGAGGAGCTGTTCTACCGCGGACTGGCGCACGAGTGCTTTGCCGGTCGGCTCGGAGAAGGGCGGGCCGCGGCTATCGACGCCGCCGCCTTCGCCCTGGTCCATCTGGCCCATTTCGGCTTGATCTGGCGCGTCACGGGCTGGACCCTGCTGCCGGGACCGGCGCTCTGGTGGGTCGGCGGCCTGTTCATCACCGGGCTGATCTTCTTCTGGTCCCGGCGCGCCAGCGGTTCGATCACGGGCGCGATCGTCGCCCACGCCGGCTTTAATCTGGCGATGACCGGGTGGATATTCTACGGCGTGCTTCCGGGAGCCTGAACATGTCACTCGACGCCTACATCGCCGGCCTCCCCAAGGCGGAGCTGCATCTGCACATCGAGGGCTCCCTGGAGCCAGAGCTGATGTTCGAGCTGGCGCGGCGCAACGGCGTGGCCATTCCGTTCGACAGCGTCGAGGCGGTGCGGGCGGCGTATGATTTCTCCAACCTGCAGGACTTCCTCGACATCTATTACGCCGGGGCCGAGGTGCTGCGGACCGCGGAGGATTTCCACGATCTGGCGCTGGCCTATTTCCGGCGGGCGGCGGCGGACAATGTCCGGCACGCCGAGATCTTCTTCGATCCGCAGACCCACACCGACCGCGGCATCCCGTTCGGGGTGGTGGCCGAAGGGCTGCTGGCCGGGATGAAGCGGGCGGAGAGCGAGTTGGGGGTAAGCTCGAAGCTGATCCTGTGCTTCCTGCGGCATCTGGACGAGCACGCGGCCTTCGATGTGCTGCATCAGGCGGAGCCGTGGCTGGACCGGATCGAGGGGGTCGGGCTGGATTCGTCCGAGGTCGGCCACCCGCCGTCGAAATTCCAGCGGGTGTTCGAACGCGCCGGGCAGATGGGGCTGAAGCGGGTGGCCCACGCCGGCGAGGAAGGCCCGCCGGCGTATGTGCGCGAGGCGCTGGAGCTGCTTCACATCGATCGGATGGATCACGGCAATCGCTCGATGGAGGACGAGGCGCTGATCGAGCGGCTGGCGGCGTCGCAGATGACGTTGACCGTGTGCCCGCTTTCGAACCTGAAGCTCTGCGTGGTCAGGGACCTGAAGGACCACCCGGTGCCGGAGATGCTGCGCCGGGGCCTGCACGTGACGCTGAACTCGGACGACCCGGCCTATTTCGGCGGCTATGTGAACGAGAATTACCGTCAGTTGACGGCCGCCGTGGACCTGACGCGGGAGCAGGTGACGCGGCTGGCGCGCAACAGCTTCGAGGGGTCATTCCTGGGCGAGGCGCAGAAGGCGGCGAGGGTGGCGGAGGTTGACGCCTATTTCGAAGCCGACGGCGAGTCCCTCGCACAATGAGTCAGGCCGTCAATCAACCCGGCGAAGTCGCCTTCAGCTGCCGGGAAATCCCTGGCTCATACTTCTACGAACTGGCCGTCCGGCTCGGCGACCAGCGCGACGAAATCGGCGGCAGCCGGGTGTTTGTCGGGCCGGAGGACGCCCTGATGAAGGCCGTGCTGGTCCTGCTCGCCGGAGACTGGGATGCCTTGGCCCGGTTTCCCGCCGAGAACGACAACCATACCCTGGCCCTGCGGATGTTCCGTCCCGGCGACGGCGTGTTCCGCGACAATCGGCTCGAAAACCCCTGCGAACTGATCTGGTCGGAGGTCGACCGGCATTCGCAGCCGATCGAGACCCGTTCGCTGGGCGTCGCGCCTTCGACGCTACAGCTGGCGGAAGCGGCCTATGCGTTCGGTCAGGCCTACTACGCGGACAAGACCCCGTCCGCCGCCCTCGTCGCCCTGGGCGCGGCCCTGCCCGCGATCCGCTCAGCGGCCCCTCCCTACTGACCCTGCTTGCCTTCCCACCGCCCGTCGCCTGACCCGGATCGCGCCCACACTCGGCGAGCTATACGCCAGCCGATGGAACGATATGGTGGAGCACAAGCCGCGAAGGGAAGGCAAGATGACCTGCACCGCTCGCATCGCCGCCGCGCTCTGCGTTCTTGGCGCGATCGCGCCGCCGGGCCAGATCGCGGCCCAGGAGATACAGTTGGCCGTCTCCGGAAGGCCGTCAGGCGCCCCGGAAGTCCGGCTCGTCGACTTTCCGCCGCACTCAGAAGTTGAGGTCAGCTTCACGAGAAGCGCGCCTGACGGCGTTCCCCCGTCCTTCCGTTCAATCGCCCGATACCGCGTCGACGATAACGGCGGTCTGAATCTGGCCAGTTCGCCTCTGGCCGGTGACTGGACCCTGCCCGCGCCTGAAGCGCCATTCTGGACGATGCGTCCGGACCCGTCGGCGCCGCTGCTCGATCCACAAGTGGTCCTGATCGAGGCGAGGGCGGGTGCGCTCAGTCGAAGCGCCGAATTCCGGATGCCAGAGGCGGCCGGGGTCATGATTGAACCGGTGGCCGATTTCGCCGGAGCCTTTCTGGCCCTGCCGGCCGCAGCCTCCGAGCCTCTTCCGCTGATCATCGTTCTCGGCGGATCGGGAGGCGACGAGCGAACGGCGAGGCATGTGGCTCCCTTGCTGGCGGCTGAAGGCTTCGCTGCGCTCGGGGTTCCCTACATCTCGCCCAACCGGGGCGATGGACAGGCGATCCCGGGACTTCCGTCCATCTTCTCGCAAATCCCGGTCGACCGG
>DASRXE010000007.1:0-3000 GCA_035654315.1 Brevundimonas sp. | reverse complement strand
CAGTTCGTCGGGCTCGGAGCGGCCGGCGCCGGTGTCGAAGCGCGGCAGGATGGGCGCGCGGGTCGGAGCCATGAAGGCGCAGCGGCGGGCGATGTCGAGGGTGGCGTCGCAGGCCTCGGGCAGGTCGGCGAACAGGTCGCGCATGGCGGCGGCGGTCTTGAACCAGTGCTCGCCGGTGATGCGGCGGCGGTCCTCCTGGCCCGTGAAGGCGCCGTCGGCGATGCACAGCAGGGCGTCGTGGGATTTGGCCTGGGCGGCGCGGGCGTAATGCACGTCATTGGTGGCGACCAGCGGCGCGTCGTTCGCATAGGCCCATTCGACGAGGCCGCGCTCGGCCTGCTGTTCGGCGGCGAGGCCGTGTCGCTGGAGCTCGACGTAGAAGCGGTCGTCGAAGGCTGCCTGCATGGCGGCGAGGGCGGCGGCGGCCTCGCCGGGCTTGCCCTGCACGAACAGCGGGTCGACGGGGCCGTCGGGGCCGCCGGAGAGCAGGATCAGGCCCTCGGAATGGGCCACGACCTTGTCCCAGGACACGCTGGGCTCGTCCATGGCCCCGGCGTCGAGGAAGGCCGAGGACGACAGGGCCGACAGGTTGAGCCAGCCGGCCTCGTTCTGGACCAGCAGCACCACGGTCGGAACCCGGGCCCAGCGTTCGGCGACCTTGCCGCCGATGCCGGTGACCGGCAGGGCGCAGGCGAGGATCGGCTGCACGCCGGCGCCCTTGGCCGCCTCGCTGAATTCGAGTGCGCCGAACAGGTTGGCGCGGTCGGCCACGCCCACCGCGGGCATGCCGGCGTCGGCGGCGAGCATCGGGACCTTTCCGGCCTTGATTGCGCCTTCCAGCAGCGAATAGGCCGAGCGAACGCGGAGATGGATGAAGCCCTGGCTGTTCAGCGTGTCGGTCAAGCCGGTTCCATTCCTTCGCCGATGCGTGCGCCCTGTTGTGGACCGAGTCTCACATCACGAGCGACCGGAACACCGGAAAGCGGCGAATCCTCCGCCCGCTCGGGGGACGGTCTGTGGATAGGCCGTTCGACCGGTGCGCCTCGCTTCCAGGTAGACTCCGAAACCGGAGTCTACAGAGTCGATCCCGTCTACTTGCGCTGCTTAACCCGTTGATTTCGCCGGGTCGGCCAGATCGACGGGGTAGACTCATCAGGCCGCCGTCGTGAGCAGCGCCGCCTGCCACATCACCCAGACGAACCCGCCGCACGACGCCAGCGACAATGTATCCCGAACCCAACGCGCCATAGCGGCTTCTCCCTTGCGTGTTCCGGTAATGTTCTATGTTCTTGTTTGGTTCCCGTCAAGCTCGAAAGGGTCTCCGACACGGTGACGAAACCGCACCGGACGCGGCGTTCAGGAAGGCGGGTCCGGGGGGCGACAGCCGACGCCGGATTGACTTGGCAGTTCCGGAATCCGGACGCGTCATGATTGGATGCGGGCTTTCCGCTGTGCGGGTCTACAATGTCCGCTGTAGACGCCCTCAGGCATCCGCCCTTCCGGCGGCAGGGCGTCGCGGGATGAGAGCCATGGCCAAGGGTCAAGCACGCAGCAACAAGGAAATTCGCAAACCGAAGGCGGAGAAGGCAAAGCCAGCGGTAGCGGTGGGGACCTCGCCGTTCACGCAGGCTCCCGGGAAGAAATAGACGGCCCTGTTCTCCTGTTGTTCCGGCGTTGCCTCTTCGTTCCTCGCGCGGCGCTACCCGGCCATACCGGGCGCGGGGTCAATGCGGCCAGACTTCCTTCAGGACCTGCGCGCGGCCATCCTTGAGCCGGACCTCGAGCGCGGGCGTGGCCGGCTGGCCGTCGGCGAACAGTTCGTAGATGACGGCGCCGTCGGCGGCCTGCACGCTTTCGATGATGCGCACGGGGACGAAGCCGGCGCGGGCGGTCCCGGCGGCGGTGCGGACATCGACGGGGACGGCGGTCCAGGCGAGGTCACGCTGGATTTCGACAACCCGCCAGCCCTGCGGGGTCTCGAGCAGGTCGAGTTCGATCCCGGCGCCGTCGATGGAGCCCTCGACGTCGTAGTAGCGGCGCCCTTCCCGCTGCTTCAGTTCCGCCTCGGCGATGGTCATGCCCGGACGGGCGGCGAGGACGGCGGCGCGGACTGCCTCGGGGAGGTCGGCGGCGGCTGTGGGGGTGATGGCGGTGGCGGGCGGCGCGGGAGCTGGTTCGGGCTCGGCGGGAGTGCAGGATGCAATGATGATGATGACACCGGTGGCAATCGTGAGCGGGGCGAGACGGCGGGACATGGCGGGAGCTCCTGTAGGGAAGCTGCGAGGCTATGCCTGAACCGTCCGTGGGCCAAGCGGGCGTGTGACGCTCGCCGGTGGCGCGACCCCTCATCCGTCGGCCTGCGGCCGCCACCTTCTCCCGCAAGGGGAGAAGGGAAGCCTAGTAGGCGTGGCTCTCGGCGGGGCGTTCTTCCAGGTGACCGTCCTTGAGGGCGAAGACGCGGTCCATGTGGCCGGCCAGCTCCATGTTGTGGGTGGCGATGAGGGCGGCGACGCCGGTCGATTTGACAAGGTCGTGGAGAGCCTCGAACACCGTCTGGCTGGTGGCGGGGTCGAGGTTGCCGGTGGGCTCGTCGGCGAGCAGCAGGCGCGGGCGGTTGGCGAGGGCGCGGGCGACGGCGACGCGCTGCTGTTCCCCGCCGGACATCTGGGCCGGCTGGTGGGTCAGGCGCTCGCCGAGGCCGAGGGCGGTGAGGACCTCGGAGGCGCGGGCGCGGGCTTCGGCCTGGTTCACGCCGGCGATGCGCAGCGGCAGGGCGACGTTGTCGCGGGCGTCGAACTCGGCCAGCAGGTGGTGGAACTGGTAGACGAAGCCGATGCTGGCGAGGCGGATGTGGGTGCGGGCGCGCTCGGGCAGGTCGCCGACGTCGCGGCCGTCGATCAGGATGTCGCCCGAAGTGGGACGCTCCAGCAGGCCGGCGGCGTGCAGCAGGCTGGACTTGCCGGAACCGGAGGGGCCGATCAGGCCGACGACCTCGCCGGG
>DASRXE010000006.1:0-6219 GCA_035654315.1 Brevundimonas sp. | reverse complement strand
TCTTCTCCCGATCCCGCCCACACGTCCAGCGCCGTGGCCGAACGGTTCGAGGCGGTGCGCCGCCGCATCGCCGACGCGTGCCGTGGGGCGGGGCGGGGGCCGGCCGAGGTCTTCCTGACCGCGGTGACCAAGACCCAGCCGCCGGAGGCCCTGACGGCCGCGCTGGCCGCGGGCCAGCGGGTGTTCGGCGAGAACCGGGTGCAGGAAGCGCAGGCGCACTGGGAGGCGCTTCGTGCGGCCGTCCCCGATCTGGAGCTGCGACTGATCGGCCCGCTGCAGACCAACAAGGCCGCCGACGCGGCAGCCCTGTTCGACGTCGTCGAGACCCTGGACCGGCCCAAACTGGCCGACGCCCTCGCCGCCGCCGCCGGGAAGCTGGGGCGACCGGTTCGGGTGCTGGTGCAGGTCAATACAGGGGCTGAGCCGCAGAAGGCCGGAGCGCCCCCGGAAGAGGCCGACGCCCTGGTGGCGTACGCCCGGGCCAAGGGCCTGATCGTTGAGGGGCTGATGTGCATTCCGCCCGCCGACGAGGCGGCGGGGCCGCATTTCGCCCTGCTGCGCAAGATCGCCCGCCGCAACGGGCTGGGGACGCTGTCGATGGGCATGAGCGGCGACTACGAGACCGCGATCCGTTTCGGCGCGACCCATGTGCGGATCGGATCGGCGCTGTTCGGGGAACGAAACCGGCCTCGAACGCCCTCTAGTGACTGAAAACCGCCCCGCTTGAGGTCCAACCCTTGGCGGAACGGCCGACGCTCGCCATTCTGGTACTCATGCCCACGCCCAAGACCATCCTCATCATCGACGACGACGACGACCTGCGCGAGGCGCTGGCCGAGCAGCTGGCCCTGCACGAGGCCTTCCGGCCGGTGCAGGCGGCGACGGCCGCCGAGGGCGTCAAGCTGGGGCGCGAAACCCGCGCCGACCTGATCCTGCTTGATGTCGACCTGCCCGACATGGACGGGCGCGAGGCCTGCCGGCTGCTGCGCAAGGACGGAGTCTCGACCCCGATCATCATGCTCACCGGCCAGGCCTCGGACGCAGACACCGTGCTGGGGCTGGAATCGGGCGCCAATGACTATGTCACCAAGCCCTTCCGCTTCGCCGTGCTGCTGGCCCGCATCCGCGCCCATTTGCGCAGCCACGAACAGTCCGAGGACGCGGTTTTCCGCGTCGGCCCCTATGAATTCCGGCCGGCCGCCAAGGTGCTGATCGACGACAAGGGTAAGAAGGTGCGGCTCACCGAGAAGGAAACCAGCATCCTCAAATACCTCTACCGCGCCGGCGCCAAGGCCGTATCGCGCGAGGAGCTGTTGACCGAGGTCTGGGGCTACAACGCCGGGGTGACGACCCACACGCTGGAGACCCACATCTACCGGCTGCGCCAGAAGATTGAGCCGGAGCCGGGACAGGCGCGGCTGCTGCTGACGGACGCCGGCGGATACCGGCTCCAGCCGTAATCAGCCCGTTCGCCACTCGCTGAGGGTTTCGCCGGTCGGGGTTTCGAAGGCGACCCGGTCGAGCTGGACCGCCGCCACGCAGACCGGGCGCTGGTTGGGATTGGCGGCGCGACAGCGGATCGCCCGCCCGTCGGGGAAGGCCGCGATCCGACCCTGGAGGCGGACCCGGTAGCCAGCGTCGAGCGCGATCAGCGGCGCGTCGCCCGCCTGGCGGATCGTATGGGCGTAGGCGCGCCCGTTGCGACGACCGAGGCGCGAGCCGCCCGTCTCGAACACCGCCGCCAGCCCGACGGTGCGGGGCGACGGCGCCATCGGTCCGCTGGCCAGGGGATCGGCCCGAAGCGAGGGGCAGCCGTCGGCGGTCATCCACGGGCGGGAGACCCAGAAGCCCTCGACCGCCTCCCACTGGTCCTGGCCGGCGCCGGCGATCAGCGCCGAGCGGGTCCAGTCGCCCGGAGTCAGGCTGAGACGGATGGTTTCGCGATCCGGCCCCCAGGACCAGCGCGCCAGTCCGTCGCCGGCGCCGTCGGCGGGCGGCGCCTCGGCCCCCTCGCAGCCGAAGGCCAGGCTGATGTCGAACTGGCGTCCCACCAGGGGATTCGCGGCGGCGGGAGCGCCCCCGGCGGCGTAGTTCGACGCGGCTGCGGCCACGGCCGTCAGCAACGCTTGCCGGTCGAGCGGAGGGTTGAGCGGCGCAGTCGCGAGGGGTCCGGCGGCGGGAATGGCCGGCGCCGGCGCGGGCGCGACGGGCTTGGCGTCCCTGTCGCAGGAGGCCAGCAGGAGGCCGACCGCCGCAGCCGCGACGACCGGCAGGCGAACAGGCATGACCGGACTGAGCATGGAACCAGCCTAGCACGCCGTTCGCTGAATTGGGGATGGTCGCCGTAAAAGGTTGACCACGCCGGGCCTGGGGAGGCAGCAGAAAACGCATGACCTTCGATCAGATCGCGGCCCTGCTGGTGCTCGTCGCCGTGGTCGGGGTGTTGATACACGGACGGGTGCGCGCCGACGTCGTCGCCCTGACCGGGGCCGCCGCCCTGCTGCTGCTGGGGGTGGTGCGGCCGGTCGAGGTGCAGGGGGCCTTCGCCAGCCCGGCCGTCATCGCCCTCGCCGGCCTGTTCGTCATCGCCTACGCCATCGAGCTGTCGGGCCTGCTCGGACTGATGATCCGTCAGGCGACCCGACTGGCCTCGCGCGTGGGGGCGATCGGCATCTGGGCGGTGCTCGGCATGTGCGGGGGGCTTGGCGGCTTTCTCAACAACACGCCGGTGGTGGTGCTGGCCGCGCCGGTGATCCGGGACGTGGCCCAGTCGCTCAAGCTGTCGCCGAAACGCTTCCTGATGCCGCTCAGCCATATCTCCGTGCTTGGCGGCCTGCTGACGCTGATCGGCACCTCGACCAACCTGCTGGTCAACGACATGGCGCGAAACACCGGCCAGCCGGTGTTCAGCCTGTTCGAGATCACGCCGGTCGGGCTGTTTATCGCTGTCGTCGGGGGGCTTTGGCTTTATTTCGTGGGCGCCCGCCAGTTGGGCCGCAGCGTGCAGGCCGACGAGGCCGAGCAGGCTCGTCTGGCGGCGCTGGAAGAGGCCCGCCGCGAGGCGGAGGCCGAGCGTCTGGCCCGGGGCCGGCGGCGCTTCCCTTTCGGCCTGCCGCGCCTCGGCGAGGCCCGCACCAATGATGACGGCTCCGGAGACGCCCATCTCGGGGACGTGGCCCTGTTCGGCGCGGCGGACCGGCCGTTCGACCTCCGACGTTCGCTGATCGCGCTTGGCGTCTTCGTTGTCGTCGTGACGGCGGCGGGTCTGGGTTGGGCGCCCATCGCGGCCGCGGCCTTCGCCGGCGCGGTCGCCCTGATCCTGCTGAGGGTGATCACGCCGGAAGAAGCCTATGCCGGGCTGAGGCCGGAGATCCTGCTGTTGATCGCCGGCATGGTGGTCGTCGGCATCGCCATTGAGGTCACCGGACTGGCGGCCACGGGAGCCGGTCTGCTGATCGAGGTGTTGCGGCCGTTCGGGCCTTTGGTCGGGCTGATCATCCTGTACGGCGTCACCCTGTTCGCCACCGAACTGCTGTCGAACGCCACCGTCGCCGTGCTGATCACGCCGATCGCGGTGGCCCTGGCGGAGAGCTTCGGCGTGGACCCCCGCCCGTTTCTGGTCGGGGTGATGATGGCGGCCTCGGCGGCCTTCGCCACGCCCTTCGGCTACCAGACCAATGTGCTGGTCTACCAGATGGGAAACTACAGCTACATGGACTTCGTCCGCGTCGGCCTGCCGCTCAATCTGGTGACCTGGGTGGCGGCGATGATCGCCATCCCGATCTTCTTCCCGTTCTAGACCTCGAGGTCCATGGTCACCGGGGCGTGATCGCTCGGCTGGGTCCATTCGCGGACCGCGTCGTGGATGCGGGCGCTTCCCGGCTTCACCGCGGGCGTCAGGCCCGGCGAGGTCCACAGGTGGTCGAGACGCAGGCCGCGGTTGGATTTTCGGAAGTCGGCGGCGCGATAGCTCCACCAGCTGGCCAGCTTGACCGGCTCGGGGATCTGGTCGCGGACCACGTCGGTGAACCCGCCGGCCGCCTGCAGCCGGCGCAGGGTCTCGACCTCCAGCGGCGTGTGGCTGACGATCTTCGACATGTAGCGGTGGTTCCAGACGTCGTTCTCGCCCGGCGCGATGTTGAAATCGCCGGCCAGCACCAGCGGCCGCTGACGGTCGCGAACCGACATCTCGGCGGTCAGCTGCTCGTAGAAATCCATCTTGTGATCGAATTTCGGATTGAGCGCCCGGTCCGGCACGTCGCCGCCGGCGGGGATGTAGAAATTCTGAATCTCGACGCCGTCGACCATGGCCGCCACGCAGCGGGCGTGGCCTTCGCGGCAGACGTCCAGTTTCGGAGCCTCCCCGATCGGCCGGCGGCTGGCGATAGCGACGCCGTGCCAGCCCTTCTGGCCGCCGATCTTCAGGTGCGGCAGGCCCATGGCGTCGAAGGCGGCGCGGGGGAACTGGTCCTCAAGGCATTTGATCTCCTGCAGGCACAGGACGTCGGTCCCGCTCTCGGCGACGAAGCGGGCGACCTGATCGATGCGCAGGCGGACGGAATTGATGTTCCAGGTGGCGATGCGAAGCATGGAGGCTTCTTAGGGGTTGGGCGCTATCGCCCGCAACGCGGTTGCTCGCTGCGTGAGCGCGCCAGGCCACCCAGGCCGCGTCGGGTCGGGAGGTCCCAAAGGGCCGACGACCGCGGCCCCACATAAAGAGACGCCCGGCCGTTGCCGACCGGGCGTTCCAAGGTTCGTCTCTCTCGCCGCCGGGAAGGGGATGAAATCCGTAGCGGGTCAGACCGGCTCCCGCCGATCTGTGACCAAAACAACACGCCGGAGAAAAAATGTCAAGTCAGGCGGCGGTGTCGGCGGAAACGATTTCGCGCCTCAGGGGAATTAGTTGCGGCGCGGCCGGCGGGTTGGGTCGCGCAGCTGGAACAGGCTCGGCGACAGGCCTGAGGCCGGTCGCAGGGTGGTCAGCTGGGTGCGGGTCCGGCCGCCCTGGGCGTCGATGATGGTCCACTCCTGAAGCCGGACCGGATCGCCGGCGAAGGCCAGCACCACCGAGCCGTCATTCGGCCGGTTGCGGTCGCGGGCGGTGATGGCGAAGGCGCCCGAGTCCATGCGGGTGACGCGGTCGATGCGGACGCCCTGGTCGAGGCGGACGGTGCGGGCGAGGAAGGTCGACAGCGGCGTCTGGCCAAGCGGCACCTGACGGAAGACGTTCAGGCGCGGGTCATAGCGCTTCACGTTCGAGCCGTCCGAAACGACGAGCAGGCCGGCGGGGTTGGTGTACTCGAAGCGCATCTTGCCAGGGCGCTGCAGATAGAAGCGGCCCTCGCGGCGCGTGGCGCCCGAGGTCTCGACGAAGGTCCCCTGGGCCGAGGTCAGGCCCTGCAGATAGGTCTGGGCGCGGGCCAGGACGGCGCGGTCCTCGGCCGACAGGTTCGACTGGGCGTGGGCCGGCAGGGCCGAGACGGCGGCGAGGGCGGCGGATCCGAGCGCGAAGGCGCGGCGCGAGACGGTCATAAGGTCTTCTCCCGTTCGGGATGGTTGAAGTCTGCCGTCTTGCCCAACGGGTCTGGCGAGGGCGTGACCCCAGCCTGACCATATTCAGGCGCTCCGATGAAGCCCTGTTCAGCATTGCCCGGCCGACGGCGGCTCTTCCTAACGCGACGATCCGCGGTCCGTTGCCGCGTCGGCCTACATCGGCGGCGGGCCAGCGAGGATGTCGCGCTTGCCGGCGTGGTTGGCGGGGCTGACCACCCCCTCCTGCTCCATCCGCTCGATCAGGGAGGCGGCGCGGTTGTAGCCGATCTGGAGGCGGCGCTGGATGTAGCTGGTCGAGGCCTTGCGGTCGCGGGTGACCACGGCCACGGCGCGGTCGTAGAGGTCGTCCCCCGAGCCGCCGCCCTCGTCGATGCCGCCCGCGTCCCCATCCCCGTCGGGGTCGTCCGTGATCAGGTCGAGATAGTCGGGTTCGGCCTGGGCGCGCAGGTGTTTGCAGACCTCGTCGACTTCCTGGTCGGTGACGAAGGGCCCGTGCAGGCGGGTGATGCGGCCGCCGCCGGCCATGTAGAGCATGTCGCCCTGTCCGAGCAGCTGCTCGCCGCCCTGTTCGCCGAGGATGGTGCGGCTGTCGATCTTGGAGGTGACCTGGAAGGATATCCGGGTCGGGAAATTGGCCTTGATGGTGCCGGTGATGACGTCGACCGA
>DASRXE010000005.1:0-3157 GCA_035654315.1 Brevundimonas sp. | reverse complement strand
GAGGGAATTCGACGACGGAAATTCGGGGAATTCGAGGATGTCCGGTGGGGAATTGGGCGATAACGGATACAGCCCGGTCGCGCTGCTCCCGGTCGACGCCGTCCCGGGCCGACGGGCCTTGCCCGGCGGCCCCTTTTCCCCTATACGCGCCGCCTTTCCAGGGCTTCGGTCCTGACGCGGAGTTCCAAAGGGTTCGGGAAGTCATCCCGGCCGCCGCTTCAGGAGCCATCGTGGGACAGGACTTACCCGGTCCCCCCGCGCCGACGCCCACCAAGGGAGACCACCGCATGGCTCTTTACGAGCACACGGTCATGTCGCGCCAGGATATCAGTGCGCAGCAGGCCGAAGCGCTGAACGACACCATCAAGGGCTTGATCGAGCAAGGCGGCGGTTCCGTCGCCAAGATCGAGTACTGGGGTCTGCGCAACCTGACCTACCGCGTCAAGAAGAACCGCAAGGCGCACTATTCGCTGCTCGCCGTCGACTGCCCGCCCGCCGCCATGGCCGAGGTCGAGCGTCAGCTGTCGATCAACGAAGACGTGCTGCGCTGGCTGACCGTCCGCGTCGAGGAACTCGACCTCGAACTGTCGCCGCTGCTGGCCCGTCGTGAACGCGAGCGCGAGCGCGAGCGTGAGCGCACCCCGCGCGAAGACGCCACCGCCGAAGCCGCTGAATAGGACCCCGGATCATGACCGACACCACCGCTCCCTCGCCGGGCGCGCCGGCCGGCTCCGGCCCGGCCCGCCGTCCCTTCTATCGCCGCCGCAAGGTGTGCCCGTTCTCCGGCGCCAATGCTCCGAAGATCGACTACAAGGACGTGAAACTGCTGCAGCGCTACATCAGCGAACGCGGCAAGATCGTTCCTTCGCGCATCACGGCCGTCTCCCAGAAGAAGCAGCGTGAACTGGCCAAGGCCATCAAGCGCGCCCGCTATCTGGCCCTCCTGCCCTATGTGGTGAAGTAAGATGAAGGTCGTTCTGCTTGAACGCGTCGAGAACCTCGGCGCCATCGGCGACGTCGTGTCCGTCAAGGACGGCTTCGCCCGTAACTTCCTTCTGCCGCGCGACAAGGCCCGTCGGGCCACGTCGGCGAACCTGAAGGCCTTCGAAGTCGAGCGCGCCGCCATCGAGGCCCGCAACGAGAAGAACAAGGCCGAAGCGCAGAAGATCGCCGACAAGATCGACGGTCAGACCTACGTCATGATCCGCCAGGCGGGTGAGACCGGTCAGCTGTACGGTTCGGTCGCCGGCCGTGACGTCGCCGAGGCCGTCCAAGCTGAAGGCGGCAAGGTCGAGCGCTCGCAGGTCGTGCTCAACACCGCGATCAAGACGCTGGGCGTCCACGAGGTGCAGGTCCGCCTGCACGCCGAGGTCACCGCCACGGTCAAGATCAACATCGCCCGCTCGGCCGACGAAGCCGAACGCCAGGCGAAGGGCGAGGACGTCATCAAGTCCGCCTACGACCAGGACCGCGCGGAAGCGATGGAAGCGGCGCAGGACATGATCGCCGGCGGCGCCGGCCAGCAGGAAGGCCTCGGTTCGGAAGCCTGAACCCGGCCCACCGGCTGAAGACTGCGAAGGGCGCTGCCGGCGACGGCGGCGCCCTTTTTCCTGTCTCGACGTCCTTGTTCCGCCCCAACCAGCCTGACAAGCTGGGGCGTCGGAGGATCGAACATGCGCTCAGTCTTCATCGCGGTGATCGCCGCCGGCCTTATGGCCGGCGTGGCTTCGGCCCAGTCCGGTATGACGCTGGACGCCTTCGTCACCCGGGCCAACCGCATACCGCTCAACCCGACAGCCCTGCTGCGCCCCGACGCCCATCGGCTGAAAGGCGAGGCCGAGCGGGCGTTTGGCGCCGTCGGAGACGAGATCCGGAGCGCCCGCGCCGCCGGGCGAACCCCGCCGGCCTGCCCTCCCGAGCGCATCGACCTGAACGTCCGCCAACTGCTCGACCACCTGAACGGCATTCCCCAGGCGCGCCGCCAGCGCATGACGGTGACCGACGGCATCCGCGCCTGGATGGCGTCCCGGTATCCCTGCCCGGCCTGAACGACCACTGATCCGTCAGGGGTTTTCCTCCCATCCACAGGGGTGTCCCCGTTCATCTGACGGAAGCCCGACTTTTCCGTCCGATTCTGACGCGTCGTGAGGCTATGCCTTCGCTGATGAACGCGCTGGCTCCTGTCTCCTTCCCGTCGCCGATGGACCCTTCGTCCATCCCGTCCCTGCCCCACAATCTCGAGGCGGAACAGGCGCTGCTCGGCAGCCTGATGTTCGACAACGCGGTGTTCGAGCGGCTCAGCGACCGCCTGCGCGGCGCCCATTTCTACGAACCCTTCCACCAGCGCCTTTACGAGGCCATCGAGGACCACGTCCGGCAGGGCCTGCTGGCCGAGCCGACCATCCTGATGGAGCGGTTCAAGCAGGACCCCGCCTTCCAGGAGTTCGGCGGCCTGCGCTATCTCGCCGACCTCGTCGACCGCGCCCCGCCCGGGGCAAACGCCCCCGACTACGCCCGCGTGGTCTACGACCTGGCCCTGCGCCGCGACCTGATCCGCATCGGCGGCGAGATCATCAAGGAAGCCCCCCAGCCCGAAACCGCCGCCATCGACCAGATCGAGAGCGCCGAACAGCAGCTCTACACCCTCGCCGAAACCGGCAAGCCGTCGTCCGGCTTCGTCAGCTTCTCCACCGCGCTCAGCGGCGCGGTCCAGATGGCCGCCGAGGCCTATCAGCGCGACGGCAAGCTGGCCGGCCTGGCCACCAACCTCGACGACCTCGACCAGAAGCTGGGCGGCCTGCACCCCTCCGACCTGCTGATCCTCGCCGGCCGTCCGTCGATGGGCAAGACGGCGCTGGCCACCAACATCGCCTTCAACGTCGCGCGCAGCTACCGCTGGGAGCCGACCCCCGAAGGCCGCAAGACCGTCAACGGCGGCGTGGTCGCCTTCTACTCGCTGGAAATGTCGGCGGAACAACTGGCCATGCGTATCCTCGCCGACGCCTCGGGCGTGTCGTCGGACAAGCTGCGCAAGGGCGAGATCGACGCCGCCGATTTCGGCAAGATCCGCGACGCCGCCGTCGAGATCGGCGAGAGCCCGCTGTACATCGACGCCACCGGCGGCCTGTCGATCTCCAAGCTGGCCGCCCGCGCCCGC
>DASRXE010000004.1:0-5629 GCA_035654315.1 Brevundimonas sp. | reverse complement strand
GTCCGCGGCGTGGTCGTCACCGGCCACCAGGTGCTGGACGGCCAGTACAACGAGGCGCCGTCGGGCGTGATCCAGGGCTTCGACGCGATCACCGGCGAGCTGCGCTGGGCCTGGGACATGGCGCGGCCCGACCTCACCGGTCGACCCGGCGAGGGCGACACCTACACCCGCGGCACGCCGAACATGTGGACCACGGCCTCGGGCGACGAGCAGCTGGGGCTGGTCTATCTGCCGATGGGTAATTCGGCGGCCGACTACTACAGCTCTGACCGGTCCGAGGCCGAGAACCGCTACGCCACCTCGCTGGTCGCTCTGGACGTGACCACCGGCCGGCCGGCCTGGCATTTCCAGACCGTGCACAAGGACGTCTGGGACTACGACCTCGGGTCGCAGGCGACCCTGATCGACTATCCGACCGCCGCCGGCGTGGTCCCGGCGCTGATCCTGCCCAGCAAGCAGGGCGACCTCTACATTCTCGACCGCCGCACCGGCCGCGCGCTGACGCCGGTCGAGGAGCGGCCCGTGCCGCAGGGCGGCGTCGAGCCGCGCGAACGGACCGCCACCCAACCGTTTTCGCGCTTCCATACCCTGGCGAAGCGCGACCTGACGGAACGCGACATGTGGGGCATGTCCCCGATCGACCAGATGATCTGCCGCATCGGTTTCCGCCAGGCCGCCTACGAGGGCATGTACACGCCCCCGACCGCCGACCGGCGCTGGATCCAGTACCCGGGCTATAACGGCGGCTCGGACTGGGGCGGGGTGGCGGTCGATCCGCAGCGCGGCTGGATCATCGCCAACTACAACGACATGCCCAACTACAACCGGCTGGTCCCGCGCGAGGAGGCCAATGAGAAGGGCTGGTTCCCGCGCGGCGATCCGCGCCTGAAGGAGAAGGCGCCCGAGTCGCGCGGCGGCGTGCCCGAGGGGGCCGAGGGCGCCGGCGACCCGCAGTGGGGCGTGCCCTACGCCATCGACGTCAACGCCGGCTGGCGGATGAAGTCGACCGGCATGCTGTGCAAGCAGCCGCCCTATGGCGGCATCCGCGCCATCGACATCCGCACCGGCCGCACCGTCTGGGACCGGCCGTTCGGCACGGCCCGCAAGAATGGCCCGTTCGGCATTCCTTCGATGCTGCCGATCGATATCGGCACGCCCAACAACGGCGGGGCGGTGGTCACCGCCGGCGGCCTGATCTTCATCGCCGCCGCCACCGACGACCTGATCCGCGCCATCGACATTGAGACCGGCGAGACGGTCTGGTCGGATGTGCTGCCGGCCGGCGGCCAGGCCGCGCCGATGGTCTATGAGCAGAACGGGCGGCAGTATCTGGTCATCATGGCGGGCGGCCATCACTTCATGGAAACGCCGGCGGGCGACCATGTGATCGCCTACGCCCTGCCGGAGCGATGAGCCCCGGCTCCGCGGTGATCTGGACGCCCTATTGCGGGCCCGGGCCGGGCCCGGGCGAGTGGCTGGGCCGGTGGAATTTCGACCCGGTGCTGATCGCGGCGCTCACGCTCGCCCTGGCGCTGGTCCTGTGGCGAACTTCGGGTCGGGAGCGCGCGACGGGCGCCGCCGCCGTCCTGATCCTGGCCGTGATCTTCGTCTCGCCGCTTTGCGCCCTGAGCTCAGCCCTGTTCGCGGCCCGCACGGTGCACCACGTCCTCCTCGTGGCGGTCGCGGCGCCCTTGATCGCCTGGGCGTCGCCGGGGCCGCGGACCGGTTCGCTGGCCCTGGCCACGGCGGCGCAGGCGGCGGTGTTCTGGGGCTGGCATGCGCCGTCGGCCTACAGCTGGGCGCTGTCCAGCGACGCGGCTTACTGGCTGATGCAGTTCAGCCTGCTCGGGACCGCGGTGTGGTTCTGGAGCGCCGTGCGCCGCGCCTCCGCGCCCGGGGCCGTGGCCGCCCTGTTGCTGGCCATGGTCGCCATGGGTCTGCTGGGCGCGCTCCTGACCTTCACCGGCCAGCCTGTCTATGAGCCGCATTTCCTGACCACCGGCCTCTGGGGCCTGAGCCCGCTCGAGGACCAGCAGGCGGCGGGGCTGATCATGTGGGCCCCGGCGGCGGCGGTCTATCTGGCGGCGGCGCTGCTGGTGCTGGGCCGCTGGATCGGTCCGGACGCCCGCGCCGGGGCCCGCCCGGCATGATCGACCGGCTGATCGTCAACATCCTCGAATGGGCGGCCGGCCACCACGACGAGGGGCGCTACTCTCCCGTGGCCATCGTCTTCCACTGGACCATGGCGGCGCTGGTCATCTTCCAGCTGTTCTGGGGCTGGTGGATGGGGCGGCTGCCGGTCGGCGGCGGCAAGGTGGCGGCGCACGACCTGCACTATCTGATCGGGGTGCTGATGCTGGTTCTGGCCCTGGGCAGGGGCCTGTGGCGCGCCCTGGCGCCCGGGCCGATCAACGACGCCGACAAGCCGGGCTGGGAGAGCATGGCGGCGCACGTCACCCACTACGTCTTCTACACCTGCCTGTTCGGCCTGCCCCTGACGGGTTGGGCGATGATCTCGGCCACGGCGCGCGAGCAGGACCTGACCCTCGTCGGCTTCGTGCCCTGGCCGCTGATGCCGTTCGGGGACCTCGGCTTCGTCCAGCGCTGGCGGATCGAGGCCGTCGCCGAATGGATGCACTGGGGGCTGGTCGTGACCCTGCTGCTGCTGATCCCGATCCATGTCGGCGCGGCGCTGAAGCATCATTTCATCGACCGGGACGACGTGTTCCACGGGATGTTGCCGGTCGTGCCGCAGCTGTCGCGGCGGCGGACGCGCTGGCAGCGTCGCTGGCGGGCGGCGGAGCAGTGGGCAAGGTCTCGAGCCAGGCGGCTATGGTCCGCATTTCGGCCTCGCTCAGCCCCGCGACCGCGTCGGCCATGACCCCGCGCGGGTCGTTGCGGCGCTCGGCCGTCTTCCAGCGCCGCAGCTGCTCCAGCGTATAGGCCGCCGGCTGGCCGGCGATGGCGGGGTTGCCCCGGCCGACGCCGAGGCCGGTCTCGCCGTGGCAGCTGGCGCAGGCGATGACGCCCCGGTCCGCGGCGCCGATGCGGTAGATCGCCGGGGCCGGCGCCGCTTCGGCTGTCCCGTCCGTCGGCGCCGGCAGGGCCGCGTACCTGGCCGCGACGGCGCGCCGGTCGCCGTCGTCCAGCCATTTGGCGATCGGACTCATGACCTCGTCGGCCCGGGTCTCGTTGGCGTAGTCCACCAGCTGCTTCTGCAGGTAGCCGGCGTCGAGCCCGGCCAGCCGGGGCACGCTGACGCCATCGCCCATGCCGTCCAGTCCGTGGCAGCTGAAACAGGCGTTGGCCGCCCCCCCTTCGCCGCCGCTGAGGGCGATGATCTCGCCGTCCGCCGTGAAGGCTTCGCCGGTCCGGTTGGTCGCGGGCGAGCAGGCCGCAGCGACGGCCGCGAGGGCGAGGACGGCAGGGATCGGGCGCACGTGAAACCAACACCAGCGGACCTTTGCGGTTCCGCCACCGGAACCGTGACGCTGGGCACGGGTTTGATCCCCGAAAGGGGCAGGATGGCTGACCAGATCATCGGGCAGGACGAGGCTTATGCGATGGGCGCCGCTGGCGGCGGCCCTGCTGGCCGGCTGCGGGGAGACCGCCCGCCCGCCCCGCACCATCGCGGGCGCCGATCCGGCGCGCGGCCTGGCGGTGATCGAGCGGGTCGGATGCGCGGCCTGCCACGCCATCCCCGGCGTCGACTGGCCGGAAGGGCGGGCCGGGCCGGCGCTGAAGGGGTTCGGCGCCAGTCCGCTGATCGCCGGACGGCTGCCCAACCGGCCCGACGTGTTGACGGCGTGGCTGATCGATCCGCCCTCGCTGGCGCCGGACACCGCCATGCCGCCGTCGCCGATCAGCGAGGCCGAAGCCCGCGACATCGCGGCCTACCTCTATACGCTCGATGATCGCTGACCGGCCCGAGGGGATCGCCGGCTGGCCGCCGCCCGCGCTCGATCCGGCTGGGCCGTTCGCAGGGCCGCTGAACGTGCTGGCGTGGGTGCTGTTCGCCATGGGGGCGGTGGTGCTGCTGGTGGTGGTGGCGGCGCTGGGCCTGGCCCTGTTCGGCCCCAGGCGCTGGCGAGCGCGACTGGGCGGCGAACGGCTGGTGTGGATCGGCGGCCTCGCCTTTCCGGTCGTGGTGCTCAGCGCCCTGCTGATCTACGGCCTCGGCCTGACCTCGCACCTGACGCAGGAGCCCGGCCCGGACGAGATGCGGGTCCGGGTCACCGGCGAGATGTGGTGGTGGCGGGTCGCCTATCTCGACGACGCCGGCCGCGAGGTCCTGCAGGACGCCAACGAGGTGCACATCCCGGTCGGCCGCCCGGTGGTGCTGGAGCTCGATTCCGCCGACGTTATCCACAGCCTATGGATTCCGCGTCTCAGCGGCAAGGTCGACATGATCCCCGGCCGTCGCAACCTTATGCGGGTGCAGGCCGACGCGGCCGGCGCCTACGGCGGCCAGTGCGCCGAATACTGCGGCGGGCCCCACGCCCTGATGGGCCTGGTCGTCGTCGCCCATGAGCCCGCCGACTTCACGGCGTGGCGCGCGCGTCAGACGGTTCCGGCGGCGACGGCGGGCCTGCCCGCTCCCGGGGCCGAGGTCTTCGGTCGCGCCGGCTGCGGCGCCTGCCACACGGTGGCCGGCACGGCCTTCAACGGTCTGGCCGGACCGGATCTCAGCCACGTCGGTTCGCGCCGCACCCTCGGCGCCGGCATCCTGCCCAACAACCACGGGACCATGGCGGGCTGGATTTCCGACAGCCAGGCCATCAAGCCGGGCAACCGCATGCCCGCCTATCCGGTGCTGACCGGCCAGGAACTGCGCGACGTCTCCGCCTGGCTCGAGAGCCTGAAGTGAAGAGCGAGACCGGCTTCGATCCGGCCCTCTACGACCGCTTCCCGACGACCGGAGAGCGGCCGGCGGGGGAGCTCGAGGCGCTCGAGGACGTTTGGTGCGGCCCGAGGGGCTGGCAGTGGATCACCGCCATCAACAACAATTTCGTCGGCGTCTACTACGTCGGCGCCGCCATGCTGTTCTTCGTGCTGGCCGGGATGCTGGCGGTGCTGATGCGCACCCAGCTGGCCGTGCCGATGAACGGCTTCCTGCCGCAGGAGACCTACAACCAGTTCTTCACCGTCCACGGCACGACGATGATGTTCCTGTTCGCGGTGCCGGCGGTCGAGGCGCTGGGCGTGCTCTTGCTGCCCCAGATGCTGGGCGCGCGCGACCTGCCGTTCCCGCGGCTCAGCGCCTACGCCTTCTGGGCCTATCTTATCGGCGGGCTGTTCTTCTTCTCCTCGATCTTCTTCGGCCTCGCCCCCAACGGCGGCTGGTTCATGTATCCGCCTCTGACCTCGACGGCGTGGTCGCCCGGGATCAACGCCGACTTCTGGCTGCTCGGCATCGGCTTCATCGAGATATCGGCCATCGCCGGGGCCATCGAGATCATCGTCGGCGTGCTGCGCACCCGCGCGCCCGGCATGACCCTGGACAAGCTGCCGATCTTCGCCTGGGCCATGCTGATCTTCGCCGGGATGATCATCATCGCCTTCCCGTCGATCATCCTGTCGACGCTGCTGCTGGAGGTCGAGCGGGCGCTGGGCTGGCCCTTCTTCGATG
>DASRXE010000003.1:0-12587 GCA_035654315.1 Brevundimonas sp. | reverse complement strand
CGGCGGCGAAGCTGGGGCCGGACAGGACGGCGGCGGGGGCGGCCGGCAGGGTCTCAGCCAGGACGTCGGTCATCAGCTTGAGCGAGCCGCGCTCGATGCCCTTGGAGCAGAGGACGACGGGCACGCCGGGGCGGTGGTGGGCGGCGAACGCCTGCAGCGTCGAGCGCATGTGCTGGGCGGGGGGCACGGCGAGGATGACGTCGCACGAGGCCAGGTCGGCCAGTTCGGTGGTGACGGCGACGCGGCTGTCGAGGACCACGCCGGGCAGGAAGGCCTCGTTGATCCGGCGGGCGCGGATGCTCTCGGCGACCTCGGGCTCGCGCGCCTGCAGCAGGACGTCGAGGCCCGCCCAGCCGGCGACCTGGGCCAGGGCCGTGCCCCAGGCGCCCGCGCCGATCACTCCCGCCGTGCGAAATTCCATACGCGTTCCCTAAGCCTTGGCGCCCTTGCGGCCCGGCCTGTGGGCCGGGTCGGCGAGCGCGCTGCGTTCATCCAGCGGCCAGCGCGGGCGGGCGACGGCGTCGATGTCGGAGACCCAACCCTTCTGCAACCGTTCCGCTCCCGCCAGGGCGATCATCGCCGCATTGTCGGTGCAGTAGGCCATGGGCGGGGCGAGGAAGGCGAATCCGTTCTTCGAGGCCGTGGCTTCGAGGGTGGCGCGAACGGTGCAGTTGGCCGCGACGCCCCCGGCGACCACGAACAGGCGGTGGTCGTGGCGTTCGGCATAGGCCTTCATGGCCCGGTCCGAGCGGTCGCTGAGCTGGCGCGCGATGGCCGTCTGCACGGCGTCGGCGAGGTCGGCTCGGTCGCGGTCGGTCTCGCAGGCGTGGGCGAGGCGCGAGGCGGCCGTCTTCAGGCCGGAGAAGGAGAAGTCGCAGTCCTTGCGGCCCAGCAGCGACCGCGGCAAGTCGAAGCGGGCGCCGTCGCCGGTCTCGGCCAGCTTTTCCAGCGCCGGGCCGCCGGGGTAGCCGAGCCCCAGCGCCTTGGCGATCTTGTCGAAGGCCTCGCCCGCCGCATCGTCGATCGTCGTCCCCAGCCGCGTCATGTCCCCGACCCCGCGCACCTCCAGCAACTGGCAGTGCCCGCCCGAGACCAGCAGCAGCAGGAAGGGGTATTCGACCATGGCGCCGAGCCGCGCCGACACCGCGTGGCCCTCGAGATGGTTGACCGCCACCAGCGGCAGGTCCCGCGCCAGCGCCACCGCCTTGCCGAAGCTCAGCCCCACCATGACCCCGCCGACCAGCCCCGGCCCGGCGGTGGCCGCGACGCCGTCGAGGCTGTCGTAGCCGAGGCCGGCGTCCGCCATGGCCCGGGCGGTGACGCCGGCGATCATCTCGACATGGCTGCGCGCGGCGATCTCGGGCACGACGCCGCCATAGGCCGCGTGATCGTCGATCTGGCTGTGCACCACGGAGGACAGCACGGTCGCCGCGCCGTCCGCAGTCAGCCGCACCACCGAGGCGGCGGTCTCGTCGCAGCTGGTCTCGAGGCCGAGCACGGTCAGGTCGCGGCCGGGAGTCGCGGTTGCCCGCCTCCCTTCGCTGCTATAGTCGGCGGACCTGTCCATCGGGTCGAGGTAACGGCCCCGACCCCCCGGCGCAACGGCTCTCATGGCTCCTCTCGTCCGCATCGGCACGCGCCGCTCCAAACTGGCCCTGACCCAGTCGGGCATGATGCAGCGCGCCATCGGGCGGGCCCTGGGCGTGGCCGAAGCCGATCTGGCCGCGGCCGTGCCGCTGGTCGAGATCGTCACCACCGGCGACCGGGTGCAGGACCGCCGGCTGATGGAGATCGGCGGCAAGGCGCTGTTCACGAAAGAGATCGAGGAGGCCCTGCTGGACGGCCGCGTCGACGTGGCGGTGCATTCCATGAAGGACGTCCCGGCCGAACAGCCCGACGGCCTGTGCATCGCCGCCGTGCCGCCGCGCGAGGACGCCCGCGACGCCTTCGTCAGCGACGCCTTCGCTACGTTCGCCGACCTGCCCGCCGGGGCGCGGCTGGGCACCGCCTCCCTGCGCCGCCAGGCCCAGGCGCTGGCCCTGCGGCCCGACCTGGCCATCGAGATGCTGAGGGGCAATGTCGACACCCGGCTGCGCAAGCTGGCCGACGGCGCGTTCGACGCCATCCTGCTGGCCGTCTCCGGCCTGAACCGCCTCGGCTTCGAGGGCGTGATCCGCGAACGGCTGTCGCTGGACGACTTCCTGCCGGCGCCGGGTCAGGGCGCCCTGGCGCTGCAGACCCGGGCCGATGACCGGGGCGCGGCCTGGGTCGCGGCGCTGGACGACCCGGCGACGGCGCTGGCCGTGTCGGCCGAACGAGGGGCGATGACGGCGCTGGAGGGCTCGTGCCGGACGGCCATCGGAGCCCATGCCGAAATCGCCGCCGGCCGGCTTCGACTGACCACCGAGATGCTGGCCCCCGACGGCTCGGTCCGCTGGCGGCGCGTCGGCGAGATCGGCGACGTCGACGCCGCCGACGCGACAGCGCAGGCCCGGGCCCTCGGACTGCGCCTCGGCGCCGAGGTGCGCGACGCCGCCGGCGATCAGGGGATCACGCCCTGAGGCCGATCCGCCGCGTCTGGGTCACCCGCGCCGAGCCGGGCGCGTCCCGCACCGCCGCCCGGCTGGAGGCCCTCGGCTTCGAGCCGGTGGTCGCGCCGCTGCTGGCCATCCATTCGCTCCCCCGGGCCCGGCCGGACCTGCGCGAGGTCGCCGCCCTGGCCTTCACCAGCCCCAACGGGGTCGCCGCCTTCGCGACCCTGACCGAGGACCGTTCCCTGCCGGTGTTCACGGTCGGCGACGCCACAGCCGAGGCGGCGCGCGCGGCGGGGTTCGCCCGCGTCGGTTCGGCCGCCGGCGCGATCGGGGACCTGGTCCGGCTGCTCGCGGCCCAAGCGCCGACCGGCGGCGTCGTGCTGGCGCCCGGCGCGCTCGCACCGGCCGGCGATCTCCCTGCTCTGCTCCGCGGCCGTGTCGAGGTCTGCGCCCTGCCGGTTTATGAAGCGGTCGAGACCGGCGCCGTCGCCCCCGCCGACTTCGACGCGGTGCTGGTCCATTCGCCGCGGGGCGGCCGCGCGTTGGACGCCCAGTTGGCGTCTGCCGGTCGTCCGTGCGCCGGACAGGTCGCGGTCGTCATTTCGGAGGCCGCCGCGGCGCCGCTGACCGCCCTCGCCGGACTCGACATCCGCATCGCCGCCCATCCGGACGAGGCGTCGCTGTTCGAGGCGCTTGGCAAGCCCGCGCCCCGCGTATAAAGAGCGCCTCTCGCGCGGGCGGGCTCTTCCTCCGCCGCGCCAAGGCCGCTTTAGCTCAGCTGGTAGAGCATCGCATTCGTAATGCGGGGGTCAGGTGTTCGAGTCACCTAAGCGGCACCATTTTCCGTCGATCTGAATCCGGCGCGGCGAACGCTGGTGCAATTTTCCTGACGCTTCGCGACTGGACGACCCTGGTCGCACGCCGTAGCTATTCCGGCCGTACCGGAGCGTAGAATGTCGCAGCGCCTTAGCGCCCGCCAGGAAGAATGTCTGAGGCTCACCGCCTTCCTGACCGACAAGGAGATCGCCGTCCGGCTCGGCCTGTCCGAGACCACCGTCAAGAAACACGTGCACGAGGCCTGCCGCCGGATGGGCGTCAACCGGCGCAAGGCGGCGCTGGCCCTGCTGGAACGAAACGTACCAGGGCCGAATGACCCCATTGGCGGCGGCCGTCCTTCTGCTGTTGATGCATCCCTCGACAGGGAGTCAGATCATGGCATCGAACAGTACGCCGCTTCCCCACTGGACGTGGGAGGATCTGGAGGCCGCGCTGGACGCGTTCAGCCCGATGGGCGCGAACGATCCGGTTCGCAGCCATCTGATGCGCGGACTGGCGGACGACGCGGCGCAGGCGACTCCCAAGGAACTGCTACGCCAGGTTCTGAGCGCGGGCTGGGTGATGGCCCAGGTGGGCGCCCAGAGCGCCGCCTCGGCTACCGCCCACCGCCGCGCGGCTGGGGCGTCCGCCTCCTGATCCTGCTTGCGCTCGTGGTGGTGACGGCGGTCATGCTCAAGGCGGTGGCCGACCTGATCCTCGCCTATGCCGGGCAGGCCCAGGAGATCGGACACGTCACGACCCTCCCGGGGGGCGGCTGACAGCACTCGCTCCATCAGGGAGGGCCGGGTCATCACGTCATTTTTCATTGCAGCGCAAGTCATCGCCGGCCTGTCCTTCGCAGTCTCCTGGCTGAGAGGTGGTCACGTCGAGCGCTTCGGCGCAGCGGTGCTGTTCTGCGACTATGCGCTCACCTTCCTGGCGTCCGACTTCCCTGGCGGGCACGCGATCTCAGCGGCGTCGGCCTTCATTGTCACGGTGATTTTCATCGGGCTGAGTTTCAGATCCGGACGCTGGTGGCCGCTGGTCGCGACCCCGGCCCTGATCCTGTGCGTCATGGTATTTGTTCTCGAATGGCTCAACCCGGACCTTTCCCGATACGCCGCCGGATCGGCGCGCATCGGGCTGTGGGGCATCGTCTATCTGGCCCTGCTGGCCGGCACGGCCGAGCGCTGGCTGGCGGGCGAACCGGCGGCCAGCGGCAGGGCGGCGTCGCGGCGACGCGAGGTCTCTTGAACATATAAACATATCTTTATATGTCTGACGGCCGTTTCGCCCCCGCAGGAGTCCACATTGGCCCGCTCGTCCTTCCTGTTCACCTCTGAAAGCGTGTCCGAAGGGCATCCGGACAAGGTGGCAGACCAGATCTCCGACGCCGTCGTCGACCTGTTCCTGTCGAAGGATCCGGAGGCGCGGGTGGCGTGCGAGACGCTGACAACCACCAATCTGGTGGTCCTCGCCGGCGAAATCCGCGGCAAGGGCATCATGGACACGGACGGCAATTGGGCGCCCGGCGTGAAGGACGAGATCGAGGCCGTAGTGCGCAAGGTGGTGCGTGACATCGGCTATGAGCAGGACGGCTTCCACTGGGAGAAGTTGACCTTCGAGAACCATCTGCACCCGCAGTCGGCCCATATCGCCCAGGGCGTCGACGCCGCCGGCGACAAGGACGAAGGCGCCGGCGACCAGGGCATCATGTTCGGCTACGCCTCCAACGAGACGCCCGAGCTGATGCCGGCGACGCTGCAATACAGCCACAACATCCTCAAGGCGCTGGCCGCGGCGCGGCACTCCGGCAAGGAGCCGAAGCTCGAGCCCGACGCCAAGAGCCAGGTCACCCTGTATTACGAGAACGGCAAGCCGGTGCGGGCGACCTCGATCGTGCTGTCGACGCAGCACGCGCCGGGCCTGTCGTCGGACGACGTGGCGGCGATCGTGAAGCCCTATATCCGCCACGTCCTGCCCGAGGGTTTCATCACCAACGAGACCGAGTGGCACGTCAATCCGACCGGCTCGTTCGAGATCGGCGGGCCCGACGGCGACGCCGGGGTGACCGGCCGCAAGATCATCGTCGACACCTACGGCGGCGCGGCTCCGCACGGCGGCGGCGCCTTCTCAGGCAAGGACCCGACCAAGGTCGACCGCTCGGCCGCCTACGCCGCCCGCTACCTGGCCAAGAACGTGGTCGCCGCCGGCCTGGCCGACCGCTGCACCATCCAGCTGAGTTATGCGATCGGGGTGTCGCACCCGCTGTCGGTGCACGTCGACCTGCACGGGACCGGCAAGATCGATCCTGAGGTTCTCGAGCGCGAACTGCCGAAAATGATCGGGGGGGCCACGCCGCGGGCCATCCGCGAACACCTCGGTCTCAACAAGCCGATCTACGGCCGCACCGCCGCCTACGGCCACTTTGGCCGCCAGCCGGACGCGGACGGCGGCTTCTCGTGGGAGAAGACGGATCTGGTGGAGAAGCTGAAGGCGCTAGTCTAGTCGTCCAGTTCGGGCTCGCCGGTCTCCGGCGAACCCTTCGGCGTTTCATCCTTCGCCTCCGCCGCGTGGCGTTGTGGCGGGTCCAGCACGGCGCCGAAGCCGAACAGCATGGCGGCCATCACCTGCAAGCCGCCGCCCTTGCGGCGGGCCTTCTCGCGGCCGCGCCCGCCGGCGACGGCCAGCGTCGCCCAGACGAGCAGACCGATCAGGATCAGGCCTGCCGCCCAGCCGATGAGATCCGTCATGAGATCCTCCCCCGCCACGGCAGATGGGGTCGCGGCGCGGCTTGTGAAAGACTCGCGCGCCACGCCGGACCGCCTATAAGCCGCCCCATGTCTTCCGACCCCGACACCTCGACGCCCCCGCACAGGCCCCTCCGCTCGTTCGGCCGCATCAAGTCGCGCGCGCTGAAGCCGCGGCAGGCGGCGCTGTTCGACACCCTGCTGCCGGCCATCGCCCTGCCCGATCCGAAGGCGGGGCCGATCGACCCGGCGGCGCTGATGCCGGGGGTGAAGGAAGTCTGGCTCGAGATCGGCTTCGGCGGCGGCGAGCATCTGGCCGAGCAGGCGAGCCGGCATCCGGAGGCGCTGATGATCGGCTGCGAGCCATTCCTGAACGGCGTCGGCTCGGCCCTGCGCCACGTGGACGAGCGCGGGCTGAAGAACGTCCGGCTGCACGCCGACGACGCCCGCGACGTGATGACCGCCCTGCCCGACGCCTCTCTGGATCGGGTGATGATCCTGTTCCCCGATCCATGGCACAAGGCGCGGCACAACAAGCGGCGGCTGGTGCAGGACGAGACAGCGGCCGAGATCGCGCGGCTGCTCAAGCCGGGCGGCCGGCTGAGGTTCGTCACAGACTGGAAGGACTACGCCGACTGGGCGCTGGAGCGGTTCGAGCGGACGCCGGGGCTGGAATGGCAGGCGGAGCGGGCCGACGACTGGCGCGAGGCGCCAGCCGACCACGTGGTCACCCGCTACGAGGAGAAGAAGCTGGGCGACAGCCCGCCGATCTTCCTCGAGTTCGTCAGGGGCTGACAAACCCTATTCGCCGGTCTATATGCCCCCTCACATCGTTAGACCGGCGTCCGACGGCGCCGATTGAAGCGGCGGCCGGATGGCCCGCCGCTTTTGTTTTGTCTGGACCCCCAGGGCGCCCGCGTGGCGGCCCGAATGAGAAGTGACTTGAAGGCCAAGACCGTCGAAGACCGCGCTCTGCTGGAGCTGATCGAACCCGTGGCGGAAAGCCTGGGCCTCGACATCGTGCGCGTGCGCCTGATGGGCGGCACCCAGCGGCGGCGGCTGCAGATCATGGCCGAGCGGCCGAGCGACCACGATATCGCCGTCGAGGAATGCGCCCGGCTGAGCCGCGCCGTGTCCGAGGTGTTCGACGCCGCCGACCCGATCAGCGGCGAATACCTGCTGGAGGTGTCGTCGCCGGGCGTCGACCGCCCGCTGACCCGCCAGAGCGATTTCGACCTGTTCGAGGGCTATGAGGCGCGACTCGAGACCGATCGCATGATCGAGGGACGCAAGCGCTTCAAGGGAACCGTGGCCGGGACCGAGGGCGAGAACATCGCCATCGACCTGGAGGGGGAGGAGGACACCGCCCTGATCCCCTTCGACTGGCTGGTCGACGCCAAACTGGTGCTGACCGACGAACTGATGAAGGCGGGCGCCGAGAAGCGCGCCGCCCGCAACGACAACAACATTGAGACCGAGGACTAAGAGCATGGCTGTCGCCGGCGTTTCCGCGAACCGACTCGAACTGCTGCAGATCGCCGACGCGGTCGCGCGCGAGAAGAACATCGACAAGGAGATCGTCGTCGAGGCGATCGAGGAGGCGATCCAGAAGGGCGCCAAGTCGCGCTACGGCGCCCATCACGACATCCGCGCCAGGATCGACATCAAGTCGGGCGAGCTGGCCCTGACCCGTCACGTCACCATCGTCGAGGACGACTGGCAGCCGGAAGACGAGCTGGAGGAGTTCAACGACAGCGCCATGGTGCGCCTGAAGGACGCGCTGAAGCGCGATCCCGAGGCGGTCGTCGGCAAGGAATATGTCGAGGAGCTGCCGCCGTTCGAATTCGGCCGGGTGCAGACCCAGATGGCCCGCCAGGTGGTCATGGGCAAGGTTCGCGACGCCGAGCGCGCCAACCAGTACGAAGAGTTCAAGGACCGCGTCGGCGAGATCGTCAACGGCACCGTCAAGCGCGTCGAATACGGCAACACCGTCGTCGATCTGGGTCGCGGCGAGGGCATCATGCGCCGCAACGACTCCATCCCGCGCGAGGTGTTCAACATCGGCGACCGGATCCGCACCTACATCTATGACGTCCGCGCCGAGGCCAAGGGGCCGCAGGTCATGCTGTCGCGCTCGCACCCCGGCTTCATGGCCAAGCTGTTCGCCCAGGAAGTGCCCGAGGTCTACGACGGCGTGATCGAGATCCGCGCCGCCGCCCGCGACGCCGGCTCGCGCGCCAAGATGGCCGTGCTGTCCAACGACTCCTCGATCGATCCGGTCGGCGCCTGCGTCGGCATGCGCGGCTCGCGGGTGCAGGCGGTCGTCGCCGAACTGCAGGGCGAGAAGATCGACATCATCCAGTGGAACCCCGACGAGCCGACCTTCATCGTCAACGCCCTGGCGCCGGCCGAGGTGTCGAAGGTGGTGCTCGACGAAGAGGCCGACCGCGTCGAGGTGGTGGTGCCGGACGAACAGCTGTCGCTGGCCATCGGCCGCCGCGGCCAGAACGTGCGCCTCGCCTCCCAGCTGACCGGCTGGCAGATCGACATCATCACCGAGTCGCAGGACTCGGAGCGTCGCCAGCGCGAATTCGCCGAGCGCACCGCCCTGTTCCAGGAAGCCCTGGATGTCGACGAGGTCATTGCCCAGCTGCTGGTCACCGAAGGCTTCGCCACGGTCGAGGACCTGGCCTTCGTCGAGCCCTATGAAATCTCCGACATCGAGGGCTTCGACGAGGACACGGCGGAAGAGCTGCAGGCCCGCGCCCGCGACTTCCTCGACAAGCAGGCGGCCATCCTCGACGCGAAGCGCAAGGAACTCGGCGTCGAGGACGGCGTGCTGGAGGTTCCGGGCGTGTCCCTGCAGATCGCCGTCGCCCTCGGCGAAGGCGGGGTGAAGACGGTCGAGGACCTGGCCGATCTGGCCACCGACGAAATCCGCGGCGGTTACGAGGTCAAGAACGGCGAACGCGTCAAGGTCCCGGGCGTGCTGGAAAGCTTCAACCTGGCCCAGGAAGAGGCCGAGATGCTGATCCTGCAGGCCCGCGTGGCCGCCGGCTGGATCGACGCCTCCGAACTGCCGCAGCCGGAGCCCGAGCCGGAGTACGAAGACGAGGGCGAGTATGACGCCGAAGCCGTCTTCACCGCGCCCGAGGGTGACGAAGAGACGGCGCCGGAAGGCGACGAAGACGAGGTTCCCGCCGGGGACTCCGAACAGCCCGAAAACGCGTGATGGGAGACCGGGCCGTCCATGGGGTTGCGCGACGCGACGATTGAGAGGGAACGCCGGGACCTGGTCACCCACCAGGTCATGGACGAATCTCGCCTGATCCGCTTCGTCGCCGCTCCGGACGGCTCGGTCGCTCCCGACCTGGCGCGCAAGCTGCCGGGTCGCGGCCTGTGGGTCGCGGCCGACCGCGCCTCGCTCGAGACGGCGGTGAAGAAGAACCTGTTTTCGCGCGCGGCCAGGGCGCAGTTGAAGCCGGCCGCCGACCTGCCCGATCTGGTCGAAGGCCTGCTGTTCCGGCGTTGTCTGGACCAGTTGGGGCTTGCCCGGCGCGAGGGCGTGCTTATCTCAGGCTTCGAAAAGTCGGCCGCCGCGATCCGATCGGGCAAGGCCGCGTGGATCGTCGAGGCCTCGGACGGGTCCGCCGACGGCCGGGGCAAGCTGCTTTCCCTCGCGAAACACCAGCAACCGCCCCCGAAAGTCTGCGGCGTCTTCACGGCGGACGATTTGAGTTTGGCCCTTGGGCTGGAAAATGCGATACACGCCGTCCTGCTTGAGGGCGGGCGGGCCGATCGCTGGACCTTCGAGGTCGAACGACTGGCGGGATTTCGACCGCTTCTGCCCCCCGAGTGGGGCGAGAGGCCGGCTGAGGACCCGGACAAGGATTTGAGCGGGCGGGGTTCTGCTCCCTGATCAGGGGGCGGGGCGCCGCACGGCTTTTTGTGTTTGAACGAGACGATGGCGGATTTCCCGCCATCCCGAGTAAAGCGACCGGATGACTGACGAGAACGACAAGACCAACGACGGCCCGCAGACCCCGACCGGGACTCCCTCCCAGACGGGACCGCGCGCGCCGCTGAGCCTGAAGCCCCGGCAGGCGGGATCGGTTTCGACCGGCACCGTGCGCCAGAGCTTCAGCCACGGCCGCACCAAGACCGTGGTGGTCGAGACCAAGCGCCGCGTCGGCGCGACCCCGGGGCATCAGCGCCCGCAGGGCTTCGATGTCGCGCGTCCGAAGACCGAGGCGCCCGCCGCCGCGCGTCCGGCCGCCCCCTCCCGTGAGGCCGGCGGTCTGTCCGCGTCCGAGCAGGAGGCCCGTCGCCGCGCCATCGAACTGGCCACCCGCCAGCAGGCCGAGCGCGAACGCGCCGCCGCCGAGGAACGGGCTCGCCGCGACGCCGCGGCCCGCGAGCAGGCCGCCGCCGCCGACCAGGCCGCCAACGCCGCCCAGGCCGAGGCCGCCGCCGCCCGCGCCGCCGCCGAGGCCGCCCGCGCCGAAGCCGCGAAGCTGAGCGCCGCCGCGCCGGCCAAGCCGGCCGCCAAGCCTGCCGCTCCGGCCCCCAAGGCGGCGGAGCCGGCCCCGGCTCCCGCGCCGACCGAGGCCGCCGCACCCGCCGCGCCGGCCCGTCCCGCCCCGCCGGCCCGGCCGGTGGTCAATTTCGGCCAGCGCGCGCCCAAGCCCCAGGCCCCCGGCCGCGCCGCGGCTGAACGCCCCGCCTTCGGCGGCCGCTCGGCCCGCGAAGCCGCCATGGGCGGCGGCGAGCGCAACTACGCCGAACGTCCCCAGGCCGCCGGCCGTCCGCAGGGCGCCCGTCCCGCCGAGCCGGTCCGCTATTCGGCCCTCAATCCGCGTCCGGCCCCCGGCGCCGCCCGTCCCGGCGGCGCGCGCACCGGCCCCGGCGGCCGCTCGGCCCCGAATGCGCCGCCCGCGACGCCGGATGTCGCCCGACCCGTGCGCGCCGGATTCGGCCGTCCCGCGGGGAGCAAGGCCGAGGAGGATCGTGACAAGCGTTTCTCGGACGCCGGGCCCGGCAAGGCCGTCAGCCGCACGCGCGGCGAGCCCAAGCGCCGCGAGGGCCGTCTGACCATCCAGGCCGTGGCCGGTGGCGACGAGGACGCCGCCGAGCGGATGCGCTCGCTGGCCTCGGTCCGCCGCGCCCGCGAACGCGAGAAGGAAAAGCGCAAGGGCGGCTCGACCGATACGCCGAATCGTCCGCGCGAGGTCGTCATTCCTGACGTCATCACCGTCGGCGACCTGGCGAACCGGATGGCCGTGCGCGGCGTCGACATCGTCAAATTCCTGATGCGTCAGGGCATGATGGTGAAGATCAACGACGTCATCGACACCGACACCGCCGAACTGGTCGCCGACGAGTACGGCATGACGGTCAAGCGGGTTTCGGAGTCCGACATCGAGACCGGCTTCCTGTCAGACGCCATCGACGACGAGGCGACCACGCCGCGCGCGCCGGTGGTGGCCATCATGGGCCACGTCGACCACGGCAAGACCTCGCTGCTCGACGCCCTGCGCACCACCGACGTGGCGGCGGGCGAGGCCGGCGGCATCACCCAGCACATCGGCGCCTACCAGGTTCGCCTGGAAGACGGCCAGCGCGTCACCTTCCTCGACACTCCGGGCCACGCGGCGTTCAGCGCCATGCGCGCCCGCGGCGCCAATGTGACGGACATCGTGGTCCTGGTCGTGGCCGCCGACGACGGCGTCATGCCCCAGACCATCGAGGCCATCCAGCACGCCAAGGCGGCCAACGCCCCGATCATCGTGGCGGTCAACAAGGTCGACAAGCCGGACGCCAATCCGCAGAAGGTCGTCAACGAACTGCTGCAGTACGAGGTCATCGCCGAAAGCCTGGGCGGCGACACCCAGATCATCGAGGTCTCGGCCAAGGAGCGGACCAACCTCAAGGGTCTGATCGACGCCATCCTGCTGCAGGCCGAGGTCATGGACCTGAAGGCCGATCCGGAGCGCACCTCGGAAGGCGTGGTCATCGAGGCCAAGCTGGACAAGGGCCGCGGCCCGGTCGCCACCGTTCTGGTCAAGCGCGGCACCCTGAAGCGCGCCGACATCGTCGTGGCCGGCTCCGCCTGGGGCAAGGTCCGCGCCCTGCTCGACGAGCGCAACGCCCAGCTGACCGAGGCCGGTCCGTCGGTTCCGGTCGAGATCCTCGGCCTCGACGAAGCCCCGAGCCCCGGCGAGCCCTTCGCCGTGGTCGAGAGCGAGGCCCGCGCCCGCGAGCTGACCGAGTATCGCGCCCGCGTGAAGCGCGAGAAGGCCACCGGCGGCATCAACCAGGTCTCGCTGGTCGACATGATGTCCAAGCTGCAGTCCAAGAAGGTCTCGGAGCTGCCGGTCATCATCAAGGCCGACGTGCAGGGATCCGCCGAAGCCATCGTCGGCTCGCTGGACAAGATGGGCAACGACGAGGTCCGCGCGCGCACCGTCATGTCGGGCGCCGGCGGCAT
>DASRXE010000002.1:0-13179 GCA_035654315.1 Brevundimonas sp. | reverse complement strand
CGTCAGGCGTCCCGGTCGCCCTTGGACGACCTGTGGGCGTCGTCGTGGCTGTGCTTCAGATCGCGTTCGCCGCCACCGCCGGACACCTTGCTGTTGCGCGGATTGGTCGGACCGCCCTCGCGCGGATCGTCGAAGGTCGGCGGCTCGCGGTCGGCGTTCTGGTGACTGGAGCCGGGACCGCCCCAGCGCTTCTCGTCGACCGGTTCGGGGGTGTGCTGGTTGTTGGCCATGATCAGCGGTCCTGCACCTTCCATTGGGTGGTCAGGTTCTGGCGCAGATTGCCGAACCGGCCCTGGGTGTCGAGGTTGACGTCGGCGTCGCCGGGATGGTCGGACTGGGCCCCGGTGGACAGGTCCCGGCGGTCGACGCTCATCGCCTCCTTGACGGAACGGGCGCCGTGGTCGGCGAAGCTGCGCTGCTCCTTCGGGACCTTGGGTCGATGGGTCATGGAAATCTCTCCTTCCGTACCCGATCAAACCCGCCGCGGGGGTCGCCTGTTCCGTAGCGCCGTTCGGTCTTTCCCGAATCAGATGACGTCCAGACCCACGTCCAGCGCCGGCGCGGAATGGGTCAGGGCGCCGACCGAAATCACGTTGACGCCGGTCCCGGCGATCGCCCGCACCGTCTGCAGGTTCACGCCGCCGGACGCCTCAAGCACCGGACGGCCGGACGGCGAGGCCCCTGCCCGCGCCACCGCCTCGCGCAGCATCGCCGGGGTGAAATTGTCCAGCATGATCACGTCGGGGCGCTCCAGCAGCGCCTCGTCCAGCTGGTCCAGCCCGTCGACCTCGATCTCAAGCCGGACCAGATGACCCGCGGCGGCGCGGGCGCGGCGGATGGCCTTGCCGACGCCGCCGCAGACGGCCACGTGATTGTCCTTGATCAGGATGGCGTCATCCAGACCGAACCGGTGATTGACCCCGCCGCCGCAGACCACCGCGTGCTTCTCCAGGGCGCGCAGGCCCGGGGTGGTCTTGCGGGTGTCGGCGATGCGCGCGCCCGTGCCGGCGACCGCCTCGACATAGGCGCGGGTGAGGGTGGCGATTCCGCACAGCCGCCCGAGGAGGTTCAGGGCCGTCCGTTCGGCGGCGAGAAAGGCCCGCGCATCGGCCTCCGCCTCGGCCACCACGGCGCCGGCCTCGAAGGCATCGCCGTCGCGCAGTCTGACGCTCACCGCGGCGGCCGGATCGAGGGCCAGCAGGGCCAGCCGCACGCAATCGATCCCGGCCAGCACGCCCGGCTGGCGCGCCGCGAAGGCGGCCCGCATGCGCGACCCCTCGGGAATACAGGCCTGGGCCGTGATGTCGCCGGCCCGGCCAAGGTCCTCGGCCAGCGCCCCGCGCACCACCGGTTCGATCAACAGGTCGGGCAGTCGCCGGATCATGGTCGCCTCGCTCATTCGGCGATGGCCGGAATTCGGGCCCGCAGGCGGGTATGCCGGGCTTCGGGCGCGGCGGCGGGGAAGTCCGTGCGCCAGTGGCCGCCCCGGCTCTCGCGGCGCGCCAGCGCGGCCTCGACGATCAGCCGGGCGGCGACCAGCGGCGGCGCGTCCGGCGTCCGCGCCTCCAGCCGATCCAGAACCGCCAGCGCGCCGGTCAGGGCCGTCGCGTCGCGCATCACGCCCGCCTCGGCGCTCATGGTGCGGCGCAGGAGGGCGAGGTCCGCCGGCGGCAGGTCGGCGGAGGGGCGCGCGGCGAGGGTCGCCCCGGAGCCGGCGCGCGCCTCGGCGGCCGCCCGCCCCGTGCGGCGTCCGAAGGCGGCGGCCTCGAGCAGGGAGTTGGAGGCCAGGCGGTTGGCGCCGTGGACGCCGGTGGCGGCGCATTCGCCGACGGCGAACAGGCCCTCGAGCGTGGTGCGGCCGTCCGGTCCGGCGGCGATCCCGCCCATGTGGTAGTGGGCCGCCGCCGCCACCGGGATCGGCGACTCGCGCGGGTCCAGCCCGGCCCGCATGCAGGCGGCGAAGACGGCCGGGAAATCGTGCTTGAAAGCCGGACCGATGGCCATGCGGGCGTCGAGGAACGCGCCCCGCCCGTCGGCCCGCGCAGCATGCACCGCCCGGGCCACGACATCGCGGGACTGCAGGTCGGCGTCGTCGGCCCCGCCGAGCAGGAAGCCTCCCTGCCCGTCGATCAGCCGGGCGCCCTCGCCCCGTAGCGCCTCGGTGGCCAGCGGCATCGGGTCGAGGCCGACGTCGATCGCGGTGGGGTGGAACTGGACGAATTCGGGATCGAGGATCTCGGCGCCCGCGCGATACGCCAGCGCCATGCCCTCGCCCAGCAGGGCGGCCGGGGTGGTGGTCCGGGCATACAGGCCGCCGGCGCCGCCGGTCGCCAGCACCACGGCGGGCGCCAGCACCTCGACCAGCCGTCCGTCGCGTTCGATCAGGGCGCCGCGGACCCGGCCGGTCGCGTCCTGGATCAGGCCACGCAGGCGGCCGTCTTCCCACACCTCGATGTGTGAGGCCGCGCGTGTCGCTGCGACCAGCGCCGACAGAATGGCCCGGCCCGCGCCGTCGCCGCCGACCCGCGCCACCCGGGGCTTCGAATGCGCCGCCTCGAGACTGACGGCGAACCCGCCGGTTGAATCGCGGTCGAACGGCGCGCCGAGCGCGGCCAGCCACTCGACCGTAGCGCGGCCGTCGGCCGTCATCAGGCGGGCGGCCGGCGCATTGACCAGCCCCGCCCCGGCGGCCTGCGTATCGGCGGCGTGCAGCGCGGGGGCGTCCGTCTCCGACAGGGCGGCCGCCACCCCGCCCTGCGCCCAGGCCGAGGAACAGGCCTGCAGCAGCGGCGCCGGGGTGACCACGAGAACCCTGCGCGGCGCGGCCTCCAGCGCGGCCGAGAGCCCCGCCAGCCCGCCGCCGATGATCAGCGGTCCGTCATGGTCGATGCGGCTCAACGGCCGAACTCGAAGAAGCGCGCGCCCAGCGACAGGGCCTCGGGCAGCGAGCTCGACACCGGCATCAGGGCGGCCAGCGCCACCCCGGCGCAGGCCGCCGTCGTCAGCAGGAACAGGCCGACGCTCCGCCCCGACTCGCCAAGCGTCAGCGGGCGCCCGTCGGGTCGCCACGCGCCGCGTCGCAGGTGACCTATCAGGGCGAGGGCGAGGAAGATGGCGAACGGCCAACTGCCATTGGTCACGCCCCAGATCACGACCACCGCCCCGATCAGAGCCACCGTCACCTTCTCAAGCATCGGGTGGATGCGGGCGAGCACCGGACCCAGCGCCTTGGCCCCGTCGAGGGGCGGGGCCGGGGCCAGATTGACCAGATTGATGAAGGCGATGATGAAGACGCCGTTCAGCCACATCGCCTGACCGGTGGCGATGAACAGGGCGAAGAAGGGGATGGCGGCCAGCAGGCCGAACGCGGGGCCGGCCAGCGAGACGAGCACGCCGTGCCACTCGCTTTGCGGCAGACGCTGGCTCTTCGCCACGCCGCCAAGGAAGGGGATGATGTAGATCTTCGCCGGTCCCATGCCGAGGCGGTTCATGGCCAGGACGTGGCCGTATTCGTGCACCAGCAGGCCCCAGATCGCGGCGACGGCGATGATCCAGCTGTCCGTGAAATACCAGATGAACCCGCCCAGCAGCAGCGTCGATATCACGGCCCAGACCGGATGCTGGCCCTTGTCCAGCGGCGGTTCGGCGACGCGGGCGGGATCGGCGGCGGTCGAGGCCGGGGCCGGGGTGGGGGCGACGTCCTCAGGGCGCGGGTCCCAGGGACCCGGCGGACGGGGGGCGTTGGTTTCGGTCATGCCCGTGAAGTGGCCTTTTCCGACCTGAGCCACAAGGCCAGGACCGCGAGAAGCCGGAGGGTCTTGGGGTCCACCGTGGCGAAGGCGCGGACCGGCGGGACGTAGTGCATCAGATCAGCTCCACCGCCACATGATGCCGGGCCTTGACCAGATCGTACCGCGCCGGGATCGCCGGGGGTGGTAGATCGATCATGCGCTGCACCGCCAGCCGGGCCCGCTCGGCCATGTCTTCCGGCACGGTCACCTCGAACTGCATGTTCACCAGGCAGTCGCGGATGTTCTCGAGCGTGATCCGCTTCATGTGCGGGCACAGGTTGCACGGACCGATGAACTGCACCCCGGGAACGTCTCCGGCGACGTTGGAGGCCATCGAGCATTCGGTGATCATCACCACCTGCTTCGGCCGGCGCGCCGTGACGTGGTCGATCATTGCCGCGGTCGAGCCGGCGAAGTCCGAAGCCGCAAGCACATCCTCCGGGCACTCCGGATGGGCGAGGATTTCGGCGCCCGGCCAGGCCGCGCGCATCTCGGCGATGTCGTCGGCCGTGAAGCGCTCGTGCACCTCGCAGCGGCCCTTCCAGGCGATGATGCCGACCGTCGTCTGGGCCGCGACGTTGCGGGCGAGGTATTCGTCGGGGATCAGGATGACCCGATCGACGCCCCATTCCCGGGCCGCCCATTCCACCACCTGGACGGCGTTGGCGCTGGTGCAGCAGATGTCCGTCTCGGCCTTCACGTCAGCCGTGGTGTTGACGTAGGTGACCACCGGCAGGCCCGGATAGCGCTGCTTGATCAGCCGCACGTCCGCGCCCGTGATCGAGGCCGCCAGAGAGCAGCCCGCCCGCAGGTCGGGGATCAGCACCGTCTTTTCCGGCGACAGGATCTTCGAGGTCTCGGCCATGAAGTGCACGCCAGCCTGGACGATCACTTTCGCTTTCGACTTCGCCGCCTCTTTCGCCAGCCCGAGGCTGTCGCCGACGTAGTCGCCCACGCCGTGAAAGATCTCCGGGGTCATGTAGTTGTGGGCCAGAATGACCGCGTCGCGCTCGCGCTTCAGCTGGTTGATCTCATGGATCAGCGCCGCCTGCGCCGGCCACTCCAGCGGTGTGACGTGATCCTTGACCTTGGCCCAGACCGGCGCAGTTTCCTGCGCCAATTCCCTTGACAATCCGAACGCGCCGTCCGCCATCGCCCTGTCCTTTTGCTCGATATGAGCAAATTAGAAGTCCGAAGAACGGCGGAGACCGTGACGACCATCCGCCGGCTTATGCTCAGTTTCAGCATAAGTGGGGATAATCTAGGCCGATGATGGAGGAATGCAAGGCCTCCCACATCGAAAGGCGATCAGACCGCGACGCCCTCATGGCGCAGCAGCCAGCGCTTGCGCTCCAGCCCGCCAGCGTAGCCGGTCAGGGCGCCGCTCGCCCCGATCACCCGATGGCAGGGCACGATGACGGCGACGGGGTTCTGGCCGTTGGCGAGGCCCGCGGCGCGCACGGCCCGGGGCGAGCCGACAGCGGCGGCGAGCTGGCCGTAGCTGCGCGTCTCGCCGGCCGGGATCGCGCGCAGCGCCGCCCAGACGGTGCGCTGGAAGTCGGTGCCTCCGGTCTTCACTGCAACCCCGTCCAGCGCCCGAACCTCGCCCGAGAAATACGCCTCCACGGCCCGACGCACGGTCTGTGGCGCGCGTGCTTCCGCAAGGGTGAAGCCGGGGCTGTGACGGCCAAGCAGCCGCATCATCCGCGCCTCGAAGTCGGAAAAATCAAGGGCCCGGACGGCGCCCTCCCCGTCCGTGACCAGCAGGACTTCGCCGACCGGTGTGGCGACCCGGTCGAGGGTCAGGGTTTCAGGCAGCGCGTTTCGCATCGGTCTTCTCCATCAGGTCCGCGCCGGCGATCCCGGCCATGGCCAGGTGCAGGGCGCCATAGGCTCGCCACGGCCGCCAGCACCCGGCGCGCGCGGCGAGGGCTTCGTCGTGCAGGCGGTCGTTCGGCGGCTCCGCGCCGTCGTCAATCCAGTGGCCCGGCAGCCTCAGGCCGGGCCGTTGCGCCACCAGCGGCTCCAGCATCGGGTCGGCCGAGAGGTCGCGGCCGATGGCGTCGGGGTCGGCAGATAGATCGAACACCCGCCGCACACGCGCCAGCACGCCGGGCAGAGCCTTCAGGTCGGCGGCCTCGACGCAGACCGAGACGCGGCCAGGCTCGGCCGGCTCGACGGTGACCGAGCCTTCGGCGCCGTCGACATCGCTCGTCAGCGCCCGCGACCATTTGCGGCCCCCAACCGTGTCGCCGCGCGCTGACAGGGCCGCGAACATGGCGTCCCAGTCGTAGGGCGTCCGGTAGGACAGGCTCAGGCGCACCCCGCCCTCGTGCACCTTCTCGCCGCGTCTGCGCAGGGCCGAGGGCGGGCGGTCGTACAGGGCCTGAAAGGTCTCGTTGAAGCGGCGCACGCTGCCGAAACCGGAGGCCAGCGCCACCTGGGCCATCGATAGATCGGTCTGGTGGATCAGCGCCTTGGCCAGCAGCACCCGACGGGTCTGGGCCACGCTGACCGGGGCCGCGCCGAGGTGCTGGCGGAACAGGCGGCGCAGGTGGCGTTCGCCGACGCCGAGACGGCCGGCCAGTGCATCCACGTCGCCCCCGTCCAGAGCCCCCGCCTCGATCAGCGTCAAGGCACGACTGACGGTGTTGGAGGTGCCGCGCCACGCGCCCATGTCGGGCGCCGTCTCGGGGCGGCAGCGCAGGCAGGCGCGGAAGCCGGCCTCCTCGGCGGCGGCGGCCGAGACGACGAAGAACATGTTCTCCCGCTTGGGCGTGCGGGCCGGGCAGACCGGGCGGCAGTAGATTCCGGTGGTCTTCACACAGCCGAAGAAGCGTCCGTCGAAGCGGGCGTCCCGCGTCAGCACCGCGCGGTAGCAGGCCTCCTGATCGAGTTCGCGGACGTTTTCCATGGCGGCAGGATGGGCCTCGGCGGCGTGAGAGTCTCGCGGTTTTCGGACATTGCCGTGCCTTCGTCTCCGAAGTCCCCGAAGTCGTCAGGACGCGTCTCCGAATTCCACGGAATTCCGTAGCCGAATTCTCACCCGGCCCGCGGATCGATCGGCAGCCCCGCCGCCTGCCGCGCCTTCATGGTCCTGAGCCAGCCGTGCAGGGCCTCGCAGTCGAGCCCGTGCATCATCAGCCGGTACCCCGCCTGCAACGTCGACAGCGCCACCATCGGATGGCCGTTCTTGATAAAATTCAGATGGTAGTCCGTGCCCAGGATGCGGGCGATGTAGATGGCCACCGTCTCGTCCAGCTGCAGCGAATGGGCCGCCCGCACGAAGTCGTTCCTCGGCAGCATCAGGGCGTAGAGCGGCGTGTAGAACTCCACCGCCGTCTGCACGTCGATCCGGTTCAGCAGCCCGGTCGGAAAGCTCTCGAAAGCCGGGAACGCATCCGAGATCATCGAGAAATCCAGCCTCTCCGCCGGCATGATCTCCCGCCCCTCGGCCCGCAGCCGCTGGTTCAGCTCGATGATGAAGTTGAAGACGTTCAGGTCGTGCTGGAGAAACAGGTTATTCTCGATGTCTTTCAAGCGCGTGGGCCGCAGCGGATGGCTGGAGATGTCGGCGGCGCCGGCATTGACCCGCATGAAGGCGAGCAGCTCCGTCCCGACATGGAAGTGGCGCAGGATCAGGGTGTTGGTTTCTGGCGTGCCGAAGGTGCGCAGGCCCCAGTGGATGGTCTTGTGCAGCAGGCCGTTCAGATTGGGAAAGCGCGGCGAGATGGCCCGCAGCACCTTCACCACGCAGAAGAACAGGATCACCAGCGGCCGGCTGACCGGAAACAGCCAGCGCCGCGACCACGACCGCGCCCCGACCAGCAGGCAGCGCTTGGCCTCCGGGTCGATCGGCAGGCTCTGGTCCAGATACAGCGCCAGCCACGGATCCGGATCGCGCGGATCGTGCGCCATGGTCGCGAACGGGTCGTGGGCGGCCGTCACGCCGCGATCTCCTCGATCTGCAGCGCATACAGCCGCGCCGTCACCCTGGCCGTGGTCACGATCCGCTCGGCCACGGCCTCGTCCGGCAGGACCATGGCCAGCATCTCGCGGAACTCCTCCATGTGCCCGACATCATTGTCGCCATGGTAGAGCAGGAAGCGCAGTGCGTCGTCCGGCAGCCCCAGCCGCTCCTTCACCTTCAGCCCCCACGGCTTGGCCTTGATCGAGCCCAGCCCCTCGATGATCCACATGGCGCCGAGCAGGCCGAAGGGGTCGGGCTTGGACGCCTCGTGGAACATCCAAGCGGAGAGCGCCTCGGAGCCGACGTTCTTTTTAGCCTGCTGGATATCCTCCAGCCGGCCCCCGGCCGCGACGAAGTCGGTCTCCAGCAGGCGGAAGTCGCGGTGCTCGGTGACGGCGTGCTTCATCAGGGTGGAGCGCAGTTCGAGGTGGTCCTCGCCGATATTCGAGGCCGCCCGGCTCATCCACAGGGCGCCGTCCTTCACCTGCTGGCGCAGGTTGATCAGGAAGGCGTGGTAGTCGGCCAGTTCGAAGCGGCCGCGGGTCAGCTTGCGGATCAGGGGCGTGGCCTCGAGCCGCTGCTCGAAATCGGCGAAGACCACGGCCAGCTTGCGCAGGGTATCGGCGACGGCGTCATCGGCCATCAGACCACCTCCAGCATCATGAAGCCGATCATGGCGCGGCCGCTCTCCGGCACGATCAGCAGCACCCGATCGCCCCGCTTCGGCCGTTCGCCTTTCATGAAGGCCTCCAGCATGACCCAGATCGAGGCCGAGCCGATGTTGCCCGTCTCGGGCAGGGTGGTGAACCACTTTTCCTCGGGGATCATGGCGGCGGTGTTCTCGAGCAGGCCGACGATCTCCTCGCGCAGGGAGCGCGCGGAGTAGTGGCACAGCAGGTGGTCGACCCGGTCGGGGTCGATGCGCCCGCTGTCGACCTTCTCCAGCCAGATCCCAATCCAGGCGCGGATGACGATCTTGAGCAGTTCGAAATCCTGCAGCAGGGCCACCGCCCCCGCCGCATGCGCCTCCGTAGGCCCGGCGTGGCTCCAGGCGCTGGCCATGTCGGCCCGGTCCGCCCGCGTCGATCCGGCCCACATGCAGGGATCGAAGAGGCCGGCCAGAGAGGTCAGGTCGATCCACTCCACCTTCAGCGACAGGCCCTGCTCGCGGGGGTGGGGCTCCATGACCACAGCGCCGGCGCCGTCGGACAGGGTGAAGCGCAGAAAGTCCGCCTCGGTGGCCAGCCGCCCCTTGGGGTCGACGAGGGCGGTGCCTTCGTAGAAGCCGGGGCGGAACCAGCGGGAGGAGAATTCGCCGGCGGCGGCGGCGGCGACCTCCGCCTCCCCGGCCCGCACCTGCAGCCAGGCGCCCTTGGCGGCCATCAGGGCGGAGGCGCAGACGGACTGGTAGCTGGCGATCTCGAGGGGACCGGCGCCGAGTTCGGCCTGCACCGCTGTCGCATGCCCCGGCACGAGGTAGTCGCCCTGGGTGGTGGCCGTGGCCAGATGCCGGAGGTCGCCGACCCCCAGCCCCGCGTCGTCCAGCGCCGCCGCGACCGCCTTCGCGGTCATGCCGGCGTTGCTGTCCCGCACCGTCCCGTCCGTGGCCAGGGCGTAGTGGCGGGCACGGATGCCGTTCCAGCGCAGGGCGCGCCTCCCGACCACCGAGTCGCGCCCGTGGATGCGGCCGATATGGTCCTCCATCCGGTCGTTCCCGACGGCCGGGCCCGGCAGGTGGGCTCCCACGCCGGTGATGTAGACGTCCCTCAGGCGCGGTCCGCTGTCGCTCATCAGGGCAGGTTGCCCGACAACATCGGGCGGAAGAAGGGCCTGCAGATGACGGTTCGGTCAGGCGCCGCCCCGCCGCCCCGGTTGGGCCAGCCGCCACAGGTTGGCGAACATCCGGTAGACCAGGCTGATCGCCATGATGGCCAGCACCCAGGTCGCCACCACCGACAGCGTGCTGGCGATCCCGGTCAGGTCGCGGCCGCCGTCGCCCAGCCCCTGCAGGCGGGTGAAATCCAGCAGGCTCCAGTCGCCGGCGACCTGGGCGCTCTCGCCGTCGCGGGTCAGGGTGAACCAGTGCCCGGCCTCGAAGATCACCCAGATCAGCCACAGGCCGGCCGCGGCCAGGGCCGCCTCGCCCACCGCCCGCATGCGCGCCCGGTGCGGCCGGAACAGGCCGTCGAGGTCGATGGACATGCGGATCAGGCCGTAGACCATGATCGGCAGGAACAGCGTCGTCCAGATCGGCGCCCCGGTGACGGTGGCGTCCTCGCCTCGGAGACCGACCTGGCCCAGGGCCGGCAGATGGATGAGACCGATCCACCACAGCAGGAACAGGCCGGTGGCGAGCAGCGAGAACAGATAGTCGCCGCCGGGCCAGCGCTTGGGGCCGCGCGGCGCCCAGGTCTGTTTCGCCGTCTCCGAGCCCGTCACCGACGCGCCCCAGACAGCCGGGTCAGACAGGCCGAAGGCGCTGAGATCCTTGACCCGCCAGCGGGTCAGCCATTTCGGCCGCACGCCGTAGTGTTCAAAGATCGCCGCCGCCAGGGTCGCCGCCCCGATCAGGGTCAGGCCGGCGCCGAAGAAGCTGTGGAAGGCCTGGGCGATCGACCGGCCGGCGTCGCCAGGTCCGCTGACCAGATGGATGAACAGGCCGATGGCGTGCACCGCCAGCAGCACCAGCAACCCCGCCTTCACCCCGAACAGCCAGTAGGGAAACAGCTCCGGCCCGACCAGCGAGTCCGGGCCCTTGCGGTAGCGGGCGGCGACGACCAGCGGGTGGCCGATCTCATGCAGGATGGCCTCCTTCTCGTCATCGGTCAGGGCGCGGCCCAGCTCCTCTTCCCGGGCCTCGAAGCGGCTGAGGATCAGGTCGCGCAGTTCGGCGATGATGTCGGCGCGCTCGTCCTGGCCCAGCTGGGCGGCGACGGCGTTCAGATAGCGGTCAATCAGGTCCATGTCGGTTCCCCTCAGAGGATCTTGTCGAGCGACGCGTTGATGCCCCGCCATTCGTCGGCCAGGGCGGCCAGCATTTCGGTTCCGGCGGCGGACAGGACGTAGAAGCGCTTCCTGCGCTTCTCCTCCTCGCGCCATTCGCTATCCAGCAGCCCCTGGCTCTCGAGCCGGCGCAGCAGCGGGTAGAGAGTGGATTCCTCCATCTCCAGTCCGTCGGCGGCCAGGGCCTGACGCAGGGTGTAGCCGTAGCGCTCGGTCCTCAGGCAGGCGAGCACAGCCAGCACCAGCGAGCCGCGGCGCAGCTCGAGCCGCATCGATTCAAAAAGGTCCGGATCGACGCTCATGCCGCCTCCTGTCCGTCACATAGTGTGTGCCATACAGTGTATGCCGCATACTGTATGACGCTGTCAACCGGCGTTCGTCATGGAGCAGTTTCAGCCGCCCTTGGCGCGGCGGCGGAAGGCGTGGAGCAGCGGCTCGGTGTAGCCGTTGGGCTGGGCGGTCCCCTCGAACACCAGGGCGCGGGCGGCCTGGAAGGCGAGGCTGTTCGCCGGGTCGGGGGCCATGGGGCGGTACAGGGGGTCGGCGGCGTTCTGGGCGTCGACCTTCGCCGCCATGCGGAGCAAGGCGGCGTCGACCTGTTCGGCGGTGCAGACGCCGTGCCGCAGCCAGTTGGCCATGTGCTGGGACGAAATGCGCAGGGTGGCGCGGTCCTCCATCAGACCGACGTCGTGGATGTCTGGCACCTTGGAACAGCCGACGCCCTGGTCGATCCAGCGGACCACATAGCCGAGCAGGCCCTGTGCGTTGTTGTCGAGCTCCTCGGCGATCTCGCGCTCCGACCAATTCCGGCCGGCGGCGAGCGGCGGGGTCAGCAGGGCCTCGAGGCCGGGTACGGGGCGGGCGGCGATGGCGTCGCGCAGGGCGAACACGTCGGTCTGGTGGTAGTGCAGCGCGTGCAGGACAGCGGCAGTGGGGCTGGGGACCCAGGCGGTGTTGGCTCCGGTCTTCGGATGGGCCGCCTTCTGGTCGAGCATGTCGGCCATGCGGTCGGGCGCGGCCCACATGCCCTTGCCGATCTGCGCCTTGCCGGACAAGCCGCAGGCCAGGCCGATGGCGACGTTCCGGGCCTCATAGGCGGCGATCCAGGCGGAGGTCTTGATGTCGCCCTTGCGCACCATCGGGCCGGCCTGCATCGCCGTGTGGATCTCGTCGCCGGTGCGGTCGAGGAAGCCGGTGTTGATGAAGACGATGCGGTCCTTCACGGCGTGGATGCACGCGGCGAGGTTGGCCGAGGTGCGGCGCTCCTCGTCCATGACGCCGACCTTGATGGTGTGGCGGGCGAGGCCGAGCAGGTCCTCGACGGCGTCGAACAGGGCGTCGGTGAAGGCGCACTCGTCCGGGCCGTGCATCTTGGGTTTGACGATGTAGACGGAGCCGGCGCGGCTGTTCCGCACGCTCCCCTGCCCTTTCAGGTCGTGCAGGGCGATCAGACTGGTGACGATGGCGTCGAGGACGCCTTCGGGCGCGTCCGAACCGTCGGGCAGCTGGACGGCCGGGGTGGTCATCAGGTGGCCGACGTTGCGCACGAACAGAAGGGCGCGGCCGGGCAGGATCACGGTCGAGCCGTCGGGGGCGGTGAAGGTCCGGTCGGGGGCGAGGGTGCGGGTCAGGCGTTCGCCGCCCTTGCTGAAGGTCTCGGCCAGGTCGCCCTTCATCAGGCCCAGCCAGTTGCGGTAGGCGGCGACCTTGTCGGCGGCGTCGACGGCGGCGACCGAGTCCTCGAGGTCGACGATGGTCGACAGGGCCGCCTCGAGCACCACGTCCGAAATGCCGGCCGGATCGGTGCGGCCGATGGGGTGATCGCGATCGACGACGACCTCGATATGCAGGCCGTTGTGGCGGAACAGGCGAGAGCGGTTGGTGCGGCCGACGGACTGGGCGGCGTCACGCAGGACGATGGCGTCGGCGTCCGCCAGGTCGGCCCAGGAGCCGTCGGCGAGCGGCACGGCTTCGTCGAGGAAGGCCCTGGCGCGCGCCACGACGCGGGCGCCGCGTTCCGGATCGTAGCCACCGGCTGGCGGGAGGTCTCCCAGCGCGTCGGTGCCGTAGAGGGCGTCGTAGAGGCTGCCCCAGCGGGCGTTGGCGGCGTTGAGGACGAAGCGGGCGTTGAGGCTGGGCACGACCAGCTGCGGGCCGGCGAGCACAGCGACCTCGGGGTCGACGTTGGCCGAGCCGATCGTGAAGGGGCCGGGCTCGCCGGCGAGGTAGCCGATGTCACGCAGGAAGGCGGTGGCGGCGCCGACGTCGTAGGGCTGGCCGCGGCGCCCGGCGTGCCAGGCGTCGATACGGGCCTGGAGGTCGTCACGGACGGCGAGCAGGCGACGGTTCTCCGGCGCGAAGCGGGCGAAGATGGCGGCGACGCCGGTCCAGAAGGTCGTCTGGTCAAGGTCGAGG
>DASRXE010000001.1:0-11285 GCA_035654315.1 Brevundimonas sp. | reverse complement strand
TGAGGCCCAGTTCGTGCTGGGCCGGAGCGACCTCGTGGTGGTGCTTCTCGGGCTGCATGCCCAGGTCGCGCATCACGCCCAGCATCTCGCCGCGGAGGTCCTGGGCGCTGTCGGTCGGATTGACCGGGAAATAGCCGCCCTTGTGCGTCGGGCGATGACCCATGTTGCCTTCGGAATATTCGGCGCCGGTGTTGGCCGGCAGTTCGCTCGAATCGTAGCTGTAGCCCGTGTCGTGGGAAGCGGTTGACCAGCGCACGTCATCGAAGATGAAGAACTCGGCTTCCGGGCCGAAGAACACGGTGTCGCCGACTCCCGACGACTGGACATAGGCCAGCGCCTTCTTGGCCATCGAGCGGCTGTCGCGGTTGTAGGGCTCGTTGGTGTCCGGGTTCAGCACGTCGCAGAACAGGAACAGGGTCGTCTGCTGATAGAACGGATCGATCCAGAAATTGGCGAGGTCCGGTTTCAGCAGCATGTCGGACTCATTGATCGCCTTCCACCCGGCGATGGAGGAGCCGTCGAACATCGTCCCCTCTTCGAGGAACTCCTCGTCGACCAGGTCGATGTCGAAGGTGACGTGCTGCATACGCCCCCGGGTGTCGGTGAAGCGGAGATCGACGTATTTCACGTCCTTCTCCTTGATCTCCGAAAGGATAGTCTTGGCGCTCATTCTCGAGGGTCCGTTTCTTGGGGAGGTGAAAGTGAAACGGCCGCTCCGAAGAGCGGCCGGGTGGGTCCTGATGGTCAGACGGCCTGGGCCCCCGTCTCGCCGGTGCGGATGCGGATGACGTCAAGCACCTCGGAGACGAAGATCTTGCCGTCGCCGATCTTGCCGGTGCGGGCCGCGGTCTGGATTGCGTCGACGACCGACGAGACCATGTCGTCGGGAACCACGACCTCGATCTTGATCTTGGGCAGGAAGTCGATGACGTACTCGGCCCCGCGATAGAGTTCGGAATGCCCCTTCTGGCGACCATATCCCCTGGCCTCCAGCACGGTCATGCCTTGCACCCCGGCGTCCTGGAGCGCTTCCTTAACTTCATCGAGCTTGAACGGCTTGATGACGGCTTCGATCTTTTTCATTGGCGATCCCAGGCGGGCATAATGGGCCTCGCGCTCGGGCGGTAAAGGGACATTGCATTGCACAATAAGGCAAGCCTTTTTCGGGCGTCGTCGCCATCCGTGAACAGAGAACCCGCGCTGTGACCGGAGGCGCCCTGCCCGACTGGCGCGACAGCCTGCCCTGGCCCGGACCGGCGACGCACAAGCATGTGCGCGGACGGCTGGGAGTCGTTTCGGGCAAGGCCACCCAGACCGGCGCGGCGCGGCTGGCGGCGCGAGCCGGCCTGCGCATCGGGGCGGGACTGGTCCGAATCCTGTGCCCGCCGGATGCGGCGGCAGTCATAGCGCCGGCGATCGAGGCGATCATGCTGACGCCGTTCGGCTCGCCCGAAGCCCTGGCCAACGAGGCCAGGGAGATGGATTCGGTGGTTATCGGCCCGGCCGCCGGCATCGGCGACGTGACCGCAATGAACCTGCGCGCCCTGGCGGAGACGGGGGCCGCCCTGATCATCGACGCGGACGGACTGACCTCGTTCGAGCCGTTTCCGGACGAGTTGTTCGAGGCGCTGGACCGGGACGACGTGCTGACGCCGCACGAGGGCGAGTTCAAGCGGCTGTTCCCGGGGTTGCTCGACGGGGGACGCGAGACGGCGGCGGTCGAGGCGGCGCGGCGGGCCCGGGCGGTGGTGGTTCTGAAGGGATCCGCAACGGTGGTCGCCGCGCCCGACGGGCGGGTGGCGGTGAACGGCAATGGCACGCCGTGGCTGGCGACGGCGGGCTCGGGCGACGTGCTGGCCGGGATGATCGGCGGGCTGGTGGCCCAGCGGATGGACAGTTTCGACGCGGCCCGGGCGGCGGTGTGGATGCACGCCGAGGCGGCGCGGGGCTTCGGACCGGGGCTGATCGCCGAGGACCTGCCGGAGCGGTTGCCCGCCGTGCTGGCGGCGCTGTATGGGCGGACGGGCTGAGCGGCCCGGTTCAATTCGTCGCCGAAGCGGCCTATTCGGACGGCATCGCCGCCGGAGTGCTGAATTGTTGATCGTCCTGTCCCCGGCCAAGCGGCTGGATTTCACCGAAGCCGATCCCGCCCTTCCAGCCTCCGAGCGGCGTCTGCGCGAAGACACCGCCTCGCTGGCCCGGACGGCCCGGGCGCGGACGGTGGCCGAGCTGCGCCGGCTGATGGGAATCTCGGACGACCTGGCGCGGCTCAACCGCGAGCGCTTTCAGGCCTTCGACGCCGATTCGACGGACGGGGTTCAGGCCGCCTTCGCCTTCGCGGGCGACGTCTACGAGGGACTGAAGGCGCGCGAACTGGATCGTGCCGGCCTGGCGTTCGCGCAGGATCACATCCGCATCCTGTCGGGCCTGTACGGCGTGCTGCGGCCGCTGGACCGGATCCAGCCCTATCGGCTGGAGATGGGTACGCGGTTGAAGACGCGGCGCGGGTCCAGCCTCTACGACTTCTGGGGCGACCGGATTTCGAAATGCCTGAACGCCGACGTGGAGGGGCAGGCGGACCCGACGCTGGTGAACCTGGCGAGCCAGGAATATTTTGGCGTCATCGACGCCAAGGCTCTGAAACTGCCGGTGGTGACGCCGCATTTCCGCGAAGCGAAGGATGGCGAGAGCCGCATCATCTCCTTCTTCGCCAAGAAGGCGCGCGGCGGCATGGCCCGGTTCGCCATCGACGAGCGCATCGAGAAGGCCGAGGACCTGAAGGCCTTCGACCGGGACGGCTATCGCTTCGACAAGGCTGGATCAACGGAGACGGACTGGATATTCACCAGAACAGGAAATTCGTGACGGCTGTCGCCTTCGCAGTCGCGAAGGGCTAGGCTGACCGCGAGACACAGACGGACGAGACCCCATGTTCCAATGGCCCAAACGCGGTGACGGCTCGGAAACCGAAAGCGCGCCCTTCCGCGACGTCGGCGACCTGAAGGGTCAGGTGGCGGTGATCTCGGGTTCGACCTCGGGAATCGGCCTCGCCTTCGCCCGCGCCATCGCGTCGCGCGGCGGCGACGTGGTCCTGAACGGACTGGGCGACCCATCCGAGATCGAGCGGACCCGGGCCGAGATGGAAGCCAGCTGCGGCGTTCGGGTGCGCTACCACGGGGCCGACATGCGGCGCGGCGACGAGGTCGCCGACATGGTCGCCTACGGCAAGCACCAGCTGGGGCGCGTGGACATCCTGATCAACAACGCCGGCGTCCAGCACGTCGAGGCGGTGGAGAAATTCCCGTCCGACAAGTGGGAGCAGATCATCGCCATCAACCTGTCGTCGACCTTCTACGCCACCCGGGCGGCGATCCCGATCATGAAGGCGCAGGGCCGGGGACGGATCGTCAACGTGGCCTCGGCCCACGGCCTGGTCGCGAGCCCGTTCAAGTCGGCCTATGTCGCCGCCAAGCACGGCGTGATCGGCTTCACCAAGACGGTGGCGCTGGAAGTGGCCGAGGACGGCATCACCTGCAACGCCCTGTGCCCCGGCTATGTCGAGACGCCGATCGTCGAGAAGCAGATCGCCGACCAGGCCCGCACGCGCGGGATGTCGAAGGAGGCGGTGCTGAAGGAGGTGATCCTCGGGTCCCAGCCGACCAGGCGGTTCGTGACCACGGACGAGTTGACCGGGATGATGCTGTACCTCGTCAGCGATCTCGGGGCGTCGGCCAATGGGGCGAGCTTCTCGATCGACGGCGGCTGGACGGCGCAGTAGCGACGCCGGGAAGGCGTCAGCCGCCGGCCGGACCGGCGGTCAGAACCATCCGGACCAGTTCCGACAGGCTGTTCGCCTGCATCTTGGTCATCACATTGGCCCGGTAGACCTCGACCGTGCGCGGACTGATGCCGAGATCAAAGGCGATGACCTTGTTCGCCTTGCCCTTCACGAGCCCCTGCAGCACGTCCTGTTCGCGGGCGGACAGGCTGTCGATGCGGGCGGACAGTTCGCGACGCTCGGCATCGGCAGACGAGGCTTCGCTGGCCTGGTCCACGACGCGCTGGATAGAGGCGAGCAGGACCTCGTCGTCGAAGGGCTTCTCGATGAAATCGACGACGCCGGCGCGCATGGCTTCGATGGCCAATGGCACATCCGCATGGCCCGTGATGACGATGACCGGCTCCGTCGAGCCGCTGTCGCGAAGTCTGCGGGCCAGCTCTATGCCCGTCATCTCCGGCATCCGGACATCCGTGACGATACAGCCCGCCGGGCGGTCGGCATCGGCCAGAAAAGCCGGGGCGGACTCATAGGTCCGTGCGGTCAGGTCGGCCGTTTCCAGAAGAAAGGCGATGGAATCCCGAACCGCCGCGTCATCGTCGATGACATGGACGATGGTGTCAGTCGCCATCGGTAGCGTCCTCCTCAAGGCGTGCACGCTGCAGGGTGAAGTGGAACACGGTCCCGCCGCCGGGGTTCGGCTCGAACCAGATGCGGCCGCCGTGAGTCTCGACGATGGTGCGCGAGATCGACAAGCCCACCCCCATACCGGCTCGCTTGCTGGTAACGAACGGCTGGAACAGTTGATCGGCCAGTTCCTCGGCGATCCCCCCTCCGGTATCCGCCACGGAGACCCGCGCGAGGTCCGAATCGACCGGGGTCACGGTGATGGCGAGCTCCCGCTTCGGCGCCTCGTCCATCGCGTCAATCGCGTTGCGGATCAGGTTGAGCAGCACCTGCTGGATCTGAACCTTGTCGGCCAGCACCCGGTCCACGGCCGGATCAACCGCGAACCGGACCCGTACGCCGTGCTCGCGGGCGCCGACCAGGGCGAGCGCGCTGGCCTCCTCAATGAGTTTCGGAAGATCCTCAATCCGCCGTTCGGTCTCTCCGCGCGAAACGAACTCGCGCAGGCGTCGAATGATCACGCCCGCGCGCAGGGCCTGATCCGCAGCCTGCCCCACGGCCAGGGCGATTCGATCCTCGCCCATCCCCCGGGATTCCAGCAGACGCCTGCCGCCTTTCAGATAGTTGGTGATAGCCGTCAGGGGCTGGTTGAGTTCGTGGGCCAGGGCGGAGGCCATTTCGCCGAGCGCCGTCAGCCGTGAGACCCTCACGAGGTCGCTCTGCAATTCCTGCATGCGGGCCTCCGCCAGCTGACGTTCCGTCAAATCGCGGACGAAACCGGTGAAGAAGCGGCCCTCGTCGGTGCGCATCTCGCCGACCGACAGTTCCATCGGAAAGGTTGAGCCGTCCCGCCGCTGCCCGACGACGATACGCCCCAGGCCGATGATGCGGCGCTCGCCGGTGCGGTAGTAGCGTTGCAGATAGCCGTCATGGGCTTCCCGATACGGCGTGGGCATAAGGACACTCACATTCTCACCTATCGCCTCGTCCACCGGCCAGCCGAACAGCCGTTCCGCCGTCGGGCTGAAGGCCCGGATCAATCCCTTGTCGTCGATCAGGATCATCGCGTCGGGGATGGTGTTGAGGATGAGCCGAAGGTGGGTTTCCCGCGCCGAGAGCTCCCGGTGCGCGCGCTGGAACCACTCGCCGCCCACGGTCACCGCCGCAGCCACCACGACGAACAGGATCGCCTCGATCCACAAGGCCTGGCTGCCGGGCGAGAGCAGCAATCCGGCCGCAGCGCCGAGCAGCGTGGCGGCCAGACCCGGCGCCCAGCCGCCCATGGCGGCGCCGACCACCACCGCCGGCACGAAGACGAGAAATGCGCCATGGTCGCCGATCCGCTCGCCCAGTGCGTAGCGAAGACCTGCCCCGAGCAGGGCGACGAGCACAGCCGCAGCCACCGCGACCCATCGGGACGCCGGCCTCACGAGGGCCGATGGAGCGATCTCCGGGGACTGGAAGCTGCGCATCCGTACTCCATGCCCGGAACGGCGGACGGCCGCGCCTCCGGGATTCCCCTTAGGGTGAAGACCCAAATATCGTTGTCAGGCCCCCGGTTCTACACCGACTGCATCTTCAAGGCGCCGCCGACGCGGCCCCGGAGCTCGCTCCGGATCAGCAGGAACCACGGCCATGACCGCACCTCTCGTCGATCTCTCGATTCACCACCGCCCCAAGGGTCTGTCGGACCGGGTCGCCTTCGGCTTCACCAAATTGCTCCGCTTCTGCGCCGACACCTTCTTCGCCAAGCGCTACGGTCACCGCGCGGTGGTTCTGGAAACCGTCGCCGCCGTGCCGGGAATGGTCGGGGCCACCATCAATCACCTGAGCTGCCTGCGCCGCATGTGTGACGACAAGGGGTGGATCAAGACCCTGATGGACGAGGCCGAAAACGAGCGCATGCACCTGATGACCTTCATCGAGATCTCGAAGCCGACGCTGTTCGAACGCTTCGTCATCGTCTCGGTGCAGTGGGTCTTCTACCTGCTCTTCTTCGGCCTTTATCTCGTCTCCTCCAAGACCGCCCACCGGGTCGTCGGCTATTTCGAGGAAGAGGCGGTGATCAGCTACACCCACTATCTCGCCGAGATCGACGAGGGCCGCAGCCCGAACGTGCCGGCGCCCGAGATCGCCAAGCGCTACTGGGGCCTGCCCGAGGACGCGACCCTGCGTGACGTCGTGCTGGTGGTCCGGGCCGACGAAGCCCACCACCGCGACGTGAACCACGGCTACGCCAACGAGCTGGGCGGTCTGCCGATCCAGGCGGTAGCGCCCTGCCCGCCGCACGCCGCCCTGGAGCCGGCCTGGAAAACCGCCGCCTGAGTCAATCCGGCGATCGTCATCGAAGCCTCCCGCGATCGAGCATTGCGGGAGGCTTTTTTGCGGCAGATGATCAGCCCTATCCGACGAAACCGGCCGCGCGCCTCAGGCGGTCGTTGATCGCCTCTCCAAGTCCCTGCGCGGGGATGGGCGCGACCGCGATGCCAACCGGATGTTCGCGGTCGGCCTCGCGCAGACGCCGGAAGAGATTGGCCGCCGCTTCGCGGAGGTCGCCGGAGGGACTGAGGCTCCAGCGCACGTCGCCGGTTCCGGGACCGAAGCCGAGCAATATCTCACCCGCAAGCGCCGCCCCGGCGTTGATCCGCACCGGCGCGTCCGGGGCGTAGTGCAGGGCGGTGCGGCCGGGGGAGCGATGCCCCTCCCCATCCCGCGCCAGCGGGCCGACGACGCCCTCGATGTCCTCGCGCGTGACCGAGCCGGGGCGCAGCAAGGCGACGCGGCCGTCCAGCACCGACACCACCGTGCTCTCGACTCCGACGGCGCAGGGGCCGCCGTCCACCGCGTCAGCGGCGGCGAAGCCGGTCTCCTCCAGAGCGTCCTCGAACGTGGTCGGGCTGGGGCGGCCCGAGCGGTTGGCGGACGGGGCCACAACGGGTCTTCCGAAGGCCGCGATCACAGCCCGGGCGCGGACGTGCCCCGGTACGCGCACGGCGACGCTATCCAGACCGGCACGGGCGAGGTCGCAGACCCGGGTGCGGTCCCGAACAGGGGCGACGAGGGTCAGCGGGCCCGGCCAGAAGGCCTCCGCCAGCGCGCGGGCGCGGTCGTCGAAGACGGCGATGGCTTCCGCCTCGACGGCGTCGGCGACGTGGGCGATCAGCGGGTTGAAGCGGGGCCGCCCCTTGGCCTCGAAGATGGCGGCCACCGCCCTGGCGTTCCCGGCGTCGGCGGCGAGCCCGTAGACCGTCTCCGTCGGCAGGATGACGAGGCCGCCGGCCGCGAGCGCCTCGGCCGCCTGGCCGTCGGTCGCCCCTAGGCGCGGCGCGCCTGAATCGCCACCCGCACCGTCACCTCGCGGCCGAGTATCCTGTTCCAAGCGCCTGTGGTCCCTATGCCGAACTGGGTGCGATCCAGCGTGAACGCACCCGTCAGATGCGCCCGCTCGCCGGTCACGCGCAAGTCCACCGGAAAGGTGACCGGACGGGCCCGGCCCTTCAACGTCACCTCGGCCCGGGCGGTGTAGCGTTCGCCGCCCAGCGGCTGGAGAGACCGGAGCTCAAAGCGCACGACCGGATGGCGCGCCGTGTCGAGCAGGGTGGAGCCCCGGGCCCGGCTGGTCAGGGCCGACGAGCGCATCTTCAGCGAGGCCGCCTGGACCAGCACCGTGGCCCGGGTCCGTTCGGGCGCGGCGGGGTCGAAGGCGATGTCGCCGCGCCAGTCCTCGAACCGGCCATGATGGGAGCCGCCCAGGGCCCCGACTGTCAACTCGATGGTCGAAGCCTGGCGCACGACCACCCAGGCCGGTGGCGGGGCGGCCGCGCCGCCGAGGGCGATCGCCAGCAGCCCGGCGAGGACCACGCGCCGCTTCACGGCCGGCGCGGGATCAGCGGAATCATCCGATGCAGGACGTTGTCCCGGTCGATGAACTGGTGTTTCAACGCCCCGACGATGTGGAGGACCACGAGGAAGATCAGCAGTTTGGCTGCGGTCTCGTGGACATCCATCAGGTCGCCCGCCATTTCGCGGCCGCCACCGATCGGCAGCAGCGGCCAGTTGAACAGGCCGAACCAGACGATGTCGCGTCCCGCCGCCGAGGAGGCCGCCCAGCCGACCAGCGGCATGGCGAGCAGCAGGACGTAGAACAGGACATGATTGGTCCGGGCCAGAAGCTTCTGCCAGCGCGGCATCTCCAGCGGCAGCGGAATGGCCGGATTGGCGATGCGCCAGCCGAGTCGAACGAGGGTCAGCACCAGGATACTGAGGCCGACGGATTTGTGGAGGTTGACGAACTCGCGGGAAATCGGCCCGTCCGTGGCCTCATGAGCCCAGATCAGCCCAATCTGGGTGACCACCAACACAGCTATAAGCCAGTGCAGGATCAGCGATACGGTTGAATAGCGGTTGCGTGGTTCGGCCACGGCCCTCTCCCTCTCCGATATGTCCAGGCTGCAACGTGGCCCAGACGACGGCGTTCGCCAAGCCGCGCCTTGCGTGACCCGGCGGCAAGGCGGCATGAACGTCAACACACTATCGAGAGCCGAGCCGATGACCTACCGCGCGCCCGTCCGCGACCTGATCTTCACCCTGACCGAGGTCGCCGGACTCGACGCGGTGGCGGCGACGGGGGCCTTTCCCGACTTCGACAGGGAGGTGATGGGCGCCGTGCTGGAGGCGGCCGGGCAGTTTTCCGAGGGCGTGCTGGCGCCGTTGAACCGGATCGGCGACCAGACGGGCTCGACCTGGGCGGACGGCGTCGTGACGGCCGCGCCGGGCTTCGCCGACGCCTATCGCCAGTTCGCCGAGGGCGGCTGGACCGGCCTCTCGGCGCCGGCCCACGCGGGCGGCCAGCAGTTGCCCAAGGCGCTGGAGCTGGCGGCCTATGAGACCGTGCATGCGGCCAACATGGCCTTCGGCCTGTGCCCGATGCTGTCTCTGGCGGCGATCGAAGCCCTGGAGGCCGTCGGGACCGAGGCGCAGAAGGCGACGTATCTGACCAGGCTGGTGTCCGGCGAATGGACCGGGGCCATGGTGCTGACAGAGCCGCAGGCGGGGTCCGACCTCGGCGCGCTGACGGCGACGGCGGTTCCGAACCGCGACGGGACCTATGCCCTGACCGGCCAGAAGATTTTCATTACCTGGGGCGATCACGACGCCACCGACAACATCGTCCACATGGTGCTGGCCCGCCTGCCCGACGCGCCGCCGGGACCGAAGGGCATCAGCCTGTTCCTGGCGTCGAAATATCTGGTGAAGCCCGACGGGACGCTGGGCGAGCGCAACGCCTTCCGGCCGGTCGGGGTCGAGCACAAGCTGGGCATCCACGCCTCACCCACCTGCGTCATGGCCTATGAGGGCGCGACGGCGGAACTGGTCGGCCAGCCGAATCAGGGCCTGGCCCACATGTTCGTGATGATGAACGCGGCCCGGCTCGCGGTCGGGGTGGAGGGCGTCGGCATCGCGGAGCGGGCCTATCAGCAGGCGCTGGAGTACGCCCGGGAGCGGCGGCAGGGGCGGTCGGTCTGGACCGGAGAGCCCAACGCCCCGATCATCGACCACCCGGATGTGCGCCGGACGCTGTCGGTGATGAAGGCCAAGATCGCCGCCGCCCGAGCCATCTGCCTGTCGACGGGGGTGGCCGCCGATCTGGCCCGGCACGCCCCGGCGGAGGAAGACCGGCGCCGCTGGAAGGGCCGCGAAGACCTGTTCACCCCGATCGCCAAGGCCTGGTCGACCGACGTCGGCGTCGAGGTGGCGTCGATGGGGGTGCAGGTGCACGGCGGCATGGGCTTCATCGAGGAGACCGGCGCGGCGCAACATTACCGCGACGCCCGCATCGCCCCGATCTACGAGGGCACCAACGGCATCCAGGCCATGGATCTGGTCGGCCGCAAGCTGGGCCAGGACGGCGGTCAGTCGGCGCGGGACCTGATCGCCGACATGAAGGCGACGCTGGCCATGCTGCCGCGGCTGTACTCGGGCAAGCCGGTCGAGCGGTTCGCCAACGCCGTCGAGGCGGTCGAGGATGCGACCCTGTGGCTGCTGGACGCCAAGGCGGACGCGGGACGAGCCGCAGACGTGCTGGCTGGTGCGGACGCCTACCTCAAGCTGCTGGGCGACGTCGTCGGGGGCTGGATGCTGGCCAAGGGCGCGCTGGCGGCGCGGGCGACCCTGGATGACGGGGGCCGGGGCGACCCGGCGTGGCTGGAGGGGCGGATCATCCTGTACGAGGTCTACGCCGCCAATGTGCTGGGCCACGCCTCGAGCCGCCTCGCCGCCGTCGGTCAGGGCGGCGAGCTGCTGCGGCGGATGAACGTGGACGTGCTGGCAGGCTGATCAGGGGCCAGTCGGAGCATCCAGCAGGGCGATCGCCTCGCGGACGTAGGCGGCGTGGGCGACAATGCCGATGCCGAGCGGCTCGTCGCCGGGCCGAACCTCGGACACCAGCACGCCGGCGATAAAGGGATGTTCGGGCTGGACCGTGCCGGGAAGCTTGCGCGCCGACGGAGTCCAGAACACCGGACCGCCCGAATTGCCCGGAAACACCGGGAAATCGAGCAGGAAGACCGGGAAGGTGTCGATCGGGGTCAGCGGCCACGAGGCCACCCGGCCAACGCGCAGGATCGGGAAGCCGGCGGTGTTGGACGAATAGCCGCGCGGATAGCCCAGGGTGAGCAACTCGTCCCCCGGCCCGACCTGCCAGGCGTCCAGGGCATAGGCCTCGGCCAGCCAGCCGAGCGGAATAGCGGCGCGTGCGAAGGCCGGCGGGGCGGACACCTCCATGACGGCGATGTCCCGCTCGGGGTGGCGGGTCCAGACGGGGTCGCCGTTCTCCTCGCGGATGCGCAGCGGCTCGGGCGCGAAGCGCCAGCCGGCGCCG